>CAJQNR010000125.1 GCA_905479715.1 uncultured Sphingorhabdus sp. | reverse complement strand
TTCAGTTCATTGACGATCCGCAGCGCCAGCTTTGGCCCGACGCCGTTGGCGCGGCTGACCATCGCCTTGTCGCCCATTGCTATGGCGCGGGAAATTTCGCCGGGTTCGAGGGCCGACAGGATCGCCAGTGCGACCTTGCCGCCGACGCCCTGTACCGAGATCAGCAAACGGAACCAGTCGCGCTCCGAACCGCTGGCAAAGCCCATCAGGCGCATGTCGGTCTCGCTGACCTGCATTTCGGTATAGATGGTCGCGCCATCGCCCTTGCTGCCAATCGCACCGATGGTGCGTGATGAGCAGAATACCAGATAGCCGACGCCGTTGACGTCGAGCACGATATTGTCCGTGCCGATTTCGTCGATAGTGCCGGTTAATTTTGCGATCATATCATCGTATTAATGCAAGGACGGCACAAGTCCAGTTCCGTTCGCGCTGAGCTTGTCGAAGCATGGATTCACGTGCTCCTCGGTCCTGCGACAGGCTCAGGATGAACGGTGCCTTGACCGCCTATCTCTTCCGGTGATGCGCGTGTGTGATCGCGACGGCCAGCGCATCGGCGGCGTCCGCGCCGGCCAGCTTCACGCCGGGCAGGAGGATTTTGAGCATTGCCTGCACCTGGTCCTTGTCGGCATTGCCGACCCCAACCACCGATTTCTTCACCGTTCTTGCCGAATATTCGCCGACTTCGATCCCGGTCCGCGAGGCGCCGAGCAGCACCACGCCACGCGCCTGCCCCAGTTTCAAGGTGCTTTGCGGGTTGCTGTTTACGAACACTTCCTCGACCGCCGCGCCATCCGGCTTATATTCCAGCAGCAGGTCGGTCAGTTCAAGGTCGAGCTTGAGCAAGCGGCTGGCCAGAGCCATTTTGCTATCGGTCTTGATCTGGCCATTGGCGATATGGGACAGGCGATTGCCGTCGGCCACGATCACCCCCCAACCGGTGGTGCCGAGGCCCGGATCAAGGCCGAGAATGATCATTCCGGACCGACAGTGCGCCAGAACGACCCGCAAAAACCGGGACCAGAAAGAGGTTCATGGGCCCGGCCAACAGCTCCGGCGAGACGCTGGCACCATCGTGCAGAATCATCGGAATTAACAGAAAAAATGGAAGATATGGAAGCATGTTCCGGAAAGTCGACCCGACATGCCAACGCCCCGTTTTCCGCGCCAGAGCGCATCAGCCGGCGTTCAGTTTTTCCATGATTTCTTCGGACACGTCATAATTGCCCCAGACGGTCTGGACGTCGTCATCCTCTTCCAGCATGTCGATCAGGTTGAGCAAGGTCTCGGCCTGCTCCTGATCAACCTCGACCTGGACCGAAGGCCGCCAGGCAAGTTTCACGCTTTCCGCTGCACCGAGCGTCTTTTCCAGTGCGGTGGAAACCTCGTGCAGATCTTCCATCGCGGTCCAGATTTCATGGCCGTCCTCATCGGAGGAAATATCTTCCGCCCCTGCTTCCATCGCGGCTTCGAGGACCTTTTCCTCGTCGCCGGCGCTGGCCGGATACTGGATATAGCCAACCCGGTCAAAACCGTGCGAAACCGAACCACTTTCGCCCAGATTGCCACCATTTCGTGACATAATTGTACGAACATTGGTAAAAGTACGGTTATTATTGTCGGTCAGCGTTTCGATGATCAGAGAGACGCCACCCGGGCCAAAGCCTTCATAACGGATTTCGCTATAATCTTCGCCTTCGTTCGCCGACGCCTTGTCGATCGCGCGCTGGATATTGTCCTTCGGCATCGACACCGCCTTGGCGCTGTTGACCGCGAGGCGCAGACGGGGATTGAAATCCGGATCCGGCATGCCGGACTTGGCTGCCACGGTTATCTCACGTGACAGCTTCGAAAATTGCGCCGCACGCTTCTTGTCCTGAGCACCCTTGCGATGCTTGATATTGTTAAATTTACTATGGCCTGCCATTTTACCTCAAATTCCCGATTTGCTCATGCTACGCTTACCGCAGTTCCCGATGCCGATACCATCAGCATCGACCCTTTCTCGCCGACGACCTCATAATCGAGATCGACGCCAACGACAGCATTGGCACCGACCTTCGCCGCCTCTGCTTCCATTTCCTGCAATGCCTCATCGCGAGCGCGTTTCAAAACATTTTCATATTTGCCCGAGCGACCACCGACAATGTCGGTGATGCTGGCAAACAGGTCGCGGAACAAATTGGCCCCGACGATTACTTCACCGATCACGATTCCGTGATAATCTCGTATCGCATGTCCTTCGATACTGGGTGTCGTGGTGACAATCATCGCTGCTCTCCCGCCTCTAAACTCTCGCTATTAGCCTATTGATCAGGCCAAACCAAGCGCCGACTTATAGGTGTCGAGAATGGCTTCCATTTCCTGCCGGTCATGGGTTTCCATTTTCCGCAGGCGCACGATCTGGCGCATGATCTTGGCGTCATAGCCCTGTGACTTGGCTTCCGAATAGACATCGCGGATATCGTCCGCCATGCCCTTTTTCTCTTCTTCCAGCCGCTCGATACGTTCAATAAACAGACGCAACTGGTCTGCGGCGACATTGCCTTCGCTCATTCTTTCATTCCTTTGAAAATCTATGTTCGGATTCGAAGCGTGTCTTTAAGACGCGTCGGCGTTTTTGGCCATGCTTTCCTTCATCTTTTTGAGCCGCTCCGGCGTGGCTTCGGTCTGGTATTTTTTCTTCCACTCGCTCGCCGGCATGCCATGGATCGCCGCACGCGCCTCGTCTTTGGTCATGCTGCCGCCCGCTTCCTCGGTTGCCTCCATCACCCAGTCGGCCAGACAGTTCCGACAAAAGCCGGCCAGCCCCATCAAATCGATATTTTCCGCATCATGGCGATGCTGAAGACGATTGACCAGACGGCGGAAAGCGGCGGCAGCGGCGGTATCAGAAATTTGATCGGTCATGTTTGTTTCCATTGTTTTTTGTTTTTAACCTGTCATGATTTGAGGATAGGCATCACCCTGGTAAAGCGCCACTAAGGAATTTGTGCATGGCATCGCCAATCTTCTCCCGTAGTCGCAAAGTCAAAGTGCTGGCAACGCTCGGGCCGTCCAGCGGCAGCCCGGCGATGATCGAAAAAATGTATCGCGCCGGCGTCGACGCCTTCCGGATGAACATGAGCCACGGCGAACACAAGGCCCATGCCGCCAATGTCAGGTCAATCCGGGCGCTGGAAAAGAAGATCGGCCGCCCGATAACCATTCTGGCCGACCTGCAGGGACCAAAATTGCGTATCGGCACATTTGCCAAACCGCCGGTGATGCTGAAAGACGGCGCCCGCTTCACCCTCGATATGCTCGAAAAGCAGGGCGATGCGACGCGCGTCACCCTGCCCCACAAGGAAATTTTGAGCACCCTGCAACCGGGCCATACCTTGTTGCTGGATGATGGCAAGATCCGGCTGGAGGTGACCAGGGCGGACGGCAAAAGTGTCGAGACCAAAGTGATCGTCGGCGGTGAAATTTCCGACCGCAAGGGGGTCAATGTTCCCGAAGTCGTGCTGCCGGTCAGCTCGCTGACCGACAAGGACCGCAAGGATCTGACCTTCGCACTGGAACAGGATGTCGACTGGGTTGCGCTCAGTTTCGTCCAGCGCCCCGAGGATGTCGCCGAAGCCCGGCGGCTGATCGGTGGCAAGGCAGCGCTATTGGCCAAGATCGAGAAGCCCGCAGCCATCGACCGGCTCGACGAGATTCTGGAGCTGTCCGACGCCGTCATGGTCGCGCGCGGGGATCTCGGCGTGGAACTATTGCCCGAACAGGTACCGCCACTGCAGAAGAAAATTGTCGCCGCAGCGCGCGCGCTCGGCCGGCCGGTGGTCGTAGCCACCCAGATGCTCGAATCGATGATCAAGTCGCCGACGCCGACTCGCGCCGAAGTTTCCGACGTTGCCACCGCGATCTATGACGGGGCCGATGCGATCATGCTGTCGGCGGAATCGGCGGTAGGGGACTGGCCGATCGAAGCCGCGACGATGATGGACAGAATTGCCGCCCAGGTGGAAAATGATCCGTCCTATGCTGACCGCGTCCATTTCACCGAAACCGTGCCCGATGAAACGACGGCCGATGCTCTGGCCGCGGCCAGTTACAATATCGCCCGCACGATCGAGACATCGGCGATCGTCTGCTATACCGCTTCCGGCTCGACCGCCCGCAGAATGGCGCGAGAACGTCCGTCCGTGCCGCTACTGGTACTCACACCGAACCGGCACACCGCCCGCCGGGTCGGCCTGCTATGGGGTGCCTATGCTGTCGTTACCCGGGACGTCTCGGACTTCGAGGAAATGATTGCGAAGGCCAAACGCATGGCCCTGCGCCACAAATTGGGTGAGGCCGGGTCGCGACTGATCGTCTGCGCCGGCGTGCCCTTTGGCACTCCGGGATCGACCAATTTGCTGCATATCGTGCGGCTCAGCGGAGACGAGCTCAAACGCAGCTAGAGCAGGCGCAACGCCTTCAGCTGGTTTTCGAGGGTCGGCGCATCCTCGAAATGATGGCCGGCGATCCCGAGCGCCTGACCTGCCTCGATATTATCCCGCCGGTCGTCAATGAAAAGACATTGGTCGGCGCGGCGGGAAAAGCGTTTCAGCGCCAGCTCGTAAATCGCGGCATCCGGTTTGATCAGTTTTTCCTCGCCGGAAATGACAATATCGGAAAATAGCTCGAATATGGGAGCCGATGGCCGGAATTGCGCCCAGGATTCGGCGCCGAAATTGCTGATCGCAAAGAGCGGGACGCCGCGATTCGCCAAGGCTTTCACGATATCGATCATGCCTTCGACGGGCCCGGGAATGGTTTCCGGGAATCGCCGGGAATAGGCGATGATATGATCACTATATTCGGGAAATTCGCGGCTGCGCTCCGCAACCATGTCGGCAAAGGGCCGCCCGGCATCATGCTGGAAATGCCATTCCGGTGTCACGACATGCGCCAGAAACCAGTCCAGTTCGTCGGGATCATCGATCAATTTGGCAAACAGACAGCGCAAATCCCAGCGATACAGGACATTGCCTATATCAAAGATGACCGTGTCAATTTTGGAAATGGCAGAAGTCTCTGCCATAAACAGGCAATTAGCCTTGGCGCGCTTTAAACCGGCGATTCGTCTTGTTGATCACATAGGTGCGACCACGGCGACGGATAACGCGGCAATCCCGGTGACGGTTTTTAAGCGACTTCAAAGAGTTGCGGACTTTCATTTTGGTACCACGCCTTGATTATCTGAATTTCTTGAAAGCAGCCATGCTGCGTTGAACGAGGGCAATTACGGTCGACTACCGCTAAAGTCAAGCGAACAGCTTTATTCTCCGCGAATTTCGATCAGTTTGCGCTCCCACGCCAGTGCATGGGCGACAATTTCGTCGAGATCGGCATGTTTCGGCTGCCAGGGAAAGCGGTCCATGATCGCCCGATTGTCGGAAATCAGCGAATCGGGGTCGCCTGCGCGCCGGCCTTCCATTTTCCGGGTTATTTCCCGGTTGGTGACCCGGTCGACGGCATCGAGAACCTCGAGCACGGAAAATCCGCGACCATAGCCGCAGTTGAGCAGATGGTTGCGATTCGGGTCCGCGATCAGCGCTTCCAGCGCCAGCACATGCGCGCTGGCGAGATCCGACACATGAATATAGTCGCGGACGCCGGTTCCGTCGGGCGTATCATAATCCGTGCCAAAGACCGCAACCCTCTCCCGCTTGCCGAGCGCCGCTTCTACCGCCACCTTGATGAGATGGGTGGCACCGGCGGTCGATTGCCCGGTCCGCGCCTGCGGGTCGGCGCCGGCGACGTTAAAATAGCGCAGTGCGCAGAAATTCAGATCGTGCGCCGCCGCGACATCATGCAACATATATTCGGTCATCAGCTTGGACATGCCATATGGATTGATCGGCAATTGCGGCGTGCGTTCGCTGACCGGGCTTTCCTCGGGCATGCCGTAGGTTGCTGCGGTTGACGAGAAGATGAAATGGTTCACGCCGCCGTTCACCGCCGATTCGATCAGACTGCGGCTCTTGGCGCTGTTGTTATGATAATATTTGAGCGGATTTTCGACCGATTCCGGTACGATGATCGAACCGGCGAAATGCATGATCGCGCCGATATTGTCGTCCTTTATGATTCGGGCGACCAGGGCATCATCCTCGATATCGCCTTCGTGAAAGGCGACGCCTTCCGGCACGGCCCAGCGAAAACCGGTGGTCAGATTGTCAATCACCGCAACCGGCCATCCGGCATCCAGCAACGCCAGCACCGCGTGGCTACCAATATAGCCTGCTCCGCCGGTGACCAATATCGTAAACGGTTTCGCCATTATTCATATATTCCTATATATTCCCGATCCCGGCTGTTTAACGCACTGGTCTCTCCAATCGGTTAACCATGCTGATCTTGAGATATTTTTTTGCCGCAGTCTTGTCGAATATGCGCTAACATAGGCAGCATAGTTTAAGGAGTTAATATTATGGCCGGTTTCCAATCACTTGCGACGTCGGCATTGGCAGTTTTGCTATTGTCTGGCTGTACGGCGATGACACCGCCTGTTGATGTCACCCGTTTTCACAATGCGCAAGTGGCTCCGATCGTGCCGGGCAGTGTCATCATCCAGCCCAATGTCACCGATGAAGGTCACAGCCGCAGCATGGAATATGCGACCTACTCGGCCGCATTGCTGCGCGAATTGCAGCGAGTCGGATTTTCCGAAGCGCTCGATGACAAGAGAAACAGCGACTATATCATACGCTACACGCTCGAACGGGCGGTCTTGAGCGCCAGCGGATCACGATCACCGGTTTCTGTCGGTGTCGGCGGCAGCACCGGCAGTCGTGGCTCCGGCGTCGGGCTCGGCATAGGTATTGACCTCAGCGGTCCGCCGAAAGACAAGATCGTCACCGAACTGTCGGTGCGCCTGACCAACAGGAAAAGCGGCAAGATTGTCTGGGAAGGCCGCGCATCGGTCGAGGCCAAGCAAGGCTCGCCTGCGTCCCAGCCCGGTCTGGCAGCCGCGAAACTGGCTGAAGCCTTATTCAAGGACTTCCCCGGAGAGTCCGGAACCACTATCAGGGTGCCATGACCATAAAAATCACCAGCGCGTTCGATAGCGGCAATATCGAAGTCCATGCCGTCAATGGCACCACCGCAGAGCTTTCCATCCGCAAGGACAAGGACAGCGAGTTTTTCCAGTGGTTCCATTTCCGGGTTGCCTGCGAGATTGGCGACGAGCTGGAATTGAATATCGGCGGTTTGAAGGAATCAGCCTATCCGCAGGGCTGGCCCGATTATAACGCCTGCGTCAGCGAGGACCGGGAATATTGGGGCCGCGCGGAGAGCCGTTACGACGAGGAGAGCGGCACTCTTTCGATCCGCTATACCGCAGCCAGCAATATCGTCTGGTTCGCCTATTTCGCGCCGTACAGCATCGAACGCCATCACGATCTGATCGCCGAAACCGCCGGATTTGAAGGCGTCACGGTGCGGACGCTTGGCCATAGTCTCGAAGGGCAGCCGATTGATTGTGTGGAAATGGGCAGCGGCGACAAGCAGGTCTGGCTCTATGCCCGCCAGCATCCCGGCGAAAGCATGGCCGAATGGTGGATGGAAGGCGCGCTGGAAATGCTGACCGATCCCGCCGATCCGCACGCACGGCTTTTATTGCAGCAATGCCGGTTCCATATCATTCCCAATATGAACCCAGATGGTTCGTGCCGGGGTCATTTACGAACCAATTTTGCCGGAACCAATCTCAACCGCGAATGGCACGAACCCAGCGCAGAGAAATCTCCCGAAGTGCTTTGTGTCCGCAACGCCATGGACGAGACCGGTGTTGTCTTTGCCATGGACGTGCACGGGGACGAAGCAATCCCTGCGGTTTTCATCGCCGGCTTCGAAGGCATTCCGTCGATCACCGAAGGGCAGCTGGAAAAATATCACGGCTATCGCAACCGCCTCGCCCAGCGCACCCCGGATTTCCAGACCGCGCTCGGCTATCCCACCGCCGCAGCAGGCAAGGCCAATCTGTCCATGTCGACCAATCAGGTCGCGGAACGTTTTGGTGCCGTAGCGATGACGCTGGAAATGCCGTTCAAGGACAATCACGATCTGCCCGATGCCGAACAGGGCTGGTCCCCGGAGCGCTGCATCTTGCTCGCCCGCGAATGCCTGGCCACGCTGGCGGAGATGATCGACGATCTCGGTCAATAATCTCATCCAACATCTGGCCGACGCTGCAATCGATAGGGAGCCGAAGCCCTCGATATCGGATATATTGACGGTTTAGCTGGCGGCTGGCGGGCAGGCGCCGCGGGACCAGTACATTTTCCCATAGGCCATCTTCAAGACAAACGCGTCGCGGGACAGGCTTTCGAGGTCCATGTTGAAAAAAGCCAGCGTCGGTTTGATCTTTATGTTTCTGCCAGCAATGGCATAGCTTCCCGGATTATCGATCTCCGTTGATGAATTGGTCTGGTAGAGCAATGTCCCGTCAGGCGCAAAAATATAGCTGATCATTTCATCGCTCTGCTCGTCGCCCATGATATTGTGGGTGTGACACCATTGGCCTTCGAGATAGGCCGGGGTCAAGCCGTCAGCTTCCGCCGCCGCCGACTTGGCTGCCGTCATCGTGTCGGCAGATTTCGAGCCTGGATCATCTGCCTCACTGCAGGCGGAGAGAAGCAGGCAAAGGGTGAGAGCGGAACGAAATTTCATAAATATTTCCTGATGATGGTATAGAAGAACAGACGGGTGCCGTGACAGACGAACGATCCGGCACCACGAGATTTTGCCGCAAAGCCGGGCCTAGCTTCCCGTTGCATTTTCAACGCTGATGGCCAGCACGCGCTTGGCGCCCTCGTCCAAGACCCGGATCACGATGGCTCCATGGCCTTTGCCGCGAAAGGCGATGATTCCGGGCTTCGGTTTTCCAACCGCAAACGGTTCATATCCCGATGCGATCATGCGTTGGTTATAGGCGGCGAGCAAATCGGCGGCGCTCGCCTGCGTATTCCCGCGCAAAAGATAAGTCTCGGCCATCGGATTCATTTTCAGGCTTTGCGTGGGTTCGAAATCTTCGGGAAGCCAGATGTCCTTGGGCATCCAGGCCATATCCTTGGGCAGAAATGCGGGCGGCGAATCCACTGCACTGATTGCCACCGGGCGATCGACCGAAGCCTCTGGCTGCTGCGGATCATCGGAACATCCCGCCGCCAGCAATAGCGGCACAACCATGGTCAAAATCGCACTATTTCTATTCATAATTTCTCTCCGTTTCGGCCAGCCGAACAATAGTCTGATCGAGGCGGGATCCGCCTCATGCCTTGGCCGCAGCCTTCCCGATCCCGTCAACGGAACCGGCAGCTTCCTGAAAAGCTGCGGCAAGATATTGTTGTGACTCCGTTGCGCCTGGTTCCTGCATAAGAGGGTTGCCCGGGGAGCATTTCCCTTGGCGTTGAAAAATCGAATGACCGGAGCGATAATCCTCAAGATCATCGTCAATCACCCCTCCAACGCAAAGCAGGGAAAAATACCGCCAATTTTAAAAACAAACTAGGTGGAGAATTTCGCTGCGGCCGCCTTGCAGGGAAGCAGATAGCGGTCGGGCAGCGGCATTTTCGACGCCTTCAGGCCCCGATAGGCGACCTGAACAAACGGCTGCGCTTCCTTGTTCTTGCCTTGTCCCAGCAAAGACATCCCGATCCGGCACCGGGCCACTTCGGTCGCGAAATGGCCGGCAGGCAATACCCGCGACAGCAGGTCATAGGCGCGCCGCGCGTCAACCTGCGCCTCTGGATAACGGCCTTGCGCGATACGCATTTCGGCGCGGGTCAGTGATGGAAAGGCCCGCCGCGGGTGACCGTCCGGAAGATGGAGCGCGAAAATCTTGTCGGCGTCCCGCAACTCCGCTTCGGCTTGCGCAAATTGCTCCGTCTGGACAAGGGCGGCGGCAAGATTTTGCTTTACCTCTCCCACTTCCAGACTCCGCTCGCCCTGTCCGGACTGCCGCTGCGCCAGAATCTGCCGAAACTCGGATATCGCGGCTTCGATCTGGCCGGCCTCGATCAATGCCATTGCCAGATTGCTGCGATGGGACAGGTTGGAGGAATGGCTGGAGCCAAAGGCCGCGACCGACAATTCCAGAGCCTTGCGATGACATTCTATCGCCGCTTGCGGCTTGCCCTGCGATGCTGCCAGCCGGCCAAGATCGGAATAGATGATCGACAGGCGCGGATGATTATCGCCGTAATATTTTCGGGCCACATCAAGCGTTTTGTCGAGCTGCACTTGCGCAGCTGCCCCTTCGCCCAGACCAGCCAGCGACCGGCCCAGCCCCGAACCGGCTTCAACCGCGGCAGGGATTTGGCCGAGCTTCCCGGCCAGGGTTTCCACGCGTCCGAACAGCTTCTTCTGTTCCGTCCAGTTTCCTTCCTGATTCCAGGCCACGACCAACATTATATCAAGTGCGTGAATATCGTCGCTCTGGTTCTGATCCAGCAAGACCATCGCCCTGTCGAGCTTCGGCTGACCGGCTTTCCGGTCACCACCCAGACTTTGCAGATTACCCAGATAGGCAAGAGCGGAGGCATAAACATTGTCTTGCGGCGCTCTGGCTTCATCCAGCAACGCCACCGCTTCTGCGGCCAGTTTTTCCGCGCCCGGCAGATCGTCGGCGCGCTGATAGCCCCGTGCCGTCCAGCCGAGCAGATCAGCGATCAGGGCCGGATCGTCCTGCAAGCTTATGCGCGCGTCCGCCAGAGATGCCTCAAGCATCCTGAGGGTTGTCGCCGATTGCGGGCCGACTGCATCCATTTCCAGCGGGTCGAACCGCCGGAACAGATTGAGCAGCATATCCTTGCCCCGCTCGACCCGGTCCAGAGCCGCGATCGCGATATTGCGTTGTTCGCGGAGCTCGTTTGCATAGATTGAGGCGGTCAGTCCCCAGCCGGCGAGACCCAGCAACAAGGAGGCGGCCAAAGCGCTGGTCCCCGGATTGCGCTTGATCAGGCGCCAAAGCCCTCTCGCTCTGCTATCCGGTGCCGCCATGACGGCATGACCCGCAATCAGATGTCTCAGATCCATGGCGAATTGCGAAGCGGACGGATATCTTGCCGCCGGATCGGCTGCCGTTGCCATCTCCGCCACCGCCAGATGATCGGCATCAAGGTCAAAATCGGCGATCAGCTGTTTCAGGACCAGACCCAGCTGGAAAATGTCGCTGCTGACGGTCAAGGCTTTCCCGGCATGATGTTCGGGCGAGGCGATAGCGGGCGACACGGCGATGGCGGGGCCACCCAGCCCGTCCTCGTCGAGCAATTGCGCGATTCCGAAGTCCAGCAGCTTTATCAGACCATCGGCCTGAACCACGACATGTTCGGCTTTGATATCACCATGCAGGACCAGCCGGTTATGGGCGGCCTGCAACGCGTCGGCCGCCTGTGCGACGAGCGCAAGCCGCTCCGCCAGAGGCAAGTCATTTGTCACACAATATTCGGTAATCACCAGACCGTCGACATGTTCCATGACCAGCCAGGGTGATCCTGTGGCGGTCTCGCCGCCGTCGATGATCCTCACCAGCCCGTGATGGTCGAGACTGGCCAGCACATTGCGTTCGCGATGGAATAATTTGATCAGGTCATCGCTCAGGATCGACGCGCGCATGATCTTCAGCGCCGCTTTCTGCTGATAGCGATGATCATCGCGCTCGACTTCATAAACCTCGGCGAGGCCGCCCGATCCGATATGCGCGACGACTTTCCACGGGCCGTAGAGCGCCCCTACGCGCGGATCGTCGGAATCGCTGGCAAATTCCGGCACGACCATGTCGAGCAACATGTCCCGCTTTTGCTCCAGCACGGTGAACAGCGCATCATTATTGACCGCCTTGTCGAGCAATAATTGCGTCCGCAAACCAAGGGCAGGTTCGGCGGCGAAATGCTTCTTGATCCACGAAGCACGCTTGCCGGACGCCAGTGACAAGACATGGTCGAGAGCGTCATCCACCCTTTCCCAATCAGACTTGCCGCTATCCTGCTTCATATTGCGTCCGTTGTCATAGGCGACCCGCTAGATTGGGAGGACCGGTTTGCGATCCGGTTTCCATGAGAATGCACAGGCGACCATGAATCCCCTTGTCGGTCTGATAACGTCAAACAGCATCATCATCCGCCACAAAATGTTCGGCGAGATAGATTCGCGCCCGTGTCCACTGCCGCTCGACGGTCCGCGTGGACCGATCCAGGGCCCGTGCGGTTTCCTCGACGGTCAGACCGGCGAAGAACCGGCATTCGACCACCGCCTCCAGTTCCGGGACGCGGTCAGAGAGCACCGCCAGCGCATCATCAACAGTCAATATGGCATCCGAAGGTGCGGTGTCCGCGACCAGATTTTCGTCGAGCTGGACATGGGCCGCACCGCCGCCCCGTTTTCCGGCGGTCTTGCGGCGGGCATGGTCGACCAATATCTGCCGCATGGCACGGGATGCCGTCGCCAGATAATGGTTGCGGTCAGTATAGGAAGAATCCTCGGAGGCGGACAATTTCAGCCAGGCCTCGTGGACAATCATGGTGGTGTTGAGCGATGGACCGGTGGCCTGTCGGCTAAGCTGTCGCGACGCGATCCGGCGCAAAGCGTCGTAGGTTTCTGCGATCAATTCTTCGGACAGGTCTAGGTTGCGGCTTTCAACTTCACTTTCATGGCGATTGCTCCCCATTCAATGCTCCCATGCAAGACTCCGCGCGAATTTTGCCGGAGAGAAGTTCTCTTCTCCTGCATGTGGCTGGCATAGCAAGGGTTTTTCTGTATTTCGGCTGTTTTGGAAGGCGACCAGCCCTATTGCGCCTTTTCAATGACGAAAATTTCGATGCGGGTGCCGCCATTATCACGGTCGCCGCTGATGGTAATCGAGCCATCATCAATATTCGCTCCGGCGAAGCGAATGAGCAGGACATTGCCTTGCTCTTCGCTGATGATCGACAGATTCCGGCGTGGCAGCATGCAGCGATAGAAAGCTGCCACCGTTTCAACCGTTCCCGCCGCCTTTGCGACTATGACATGATTGTCGCTGGCATGTTCCGGCGGATGGCCAGCGGTGTGCCGCTCGACAATCGCGTCCTGCGGCAGCAAGATCGTGGGCGGGTAATTTTCTATCTGCACCGCCTGTGACTCCGGGCAAGCGGCCGTTGCGGCGCCATCCATTGTCGAACAGCTGGCGATCAAAAAGAGCAAAGGGGCCAGCATCCTGCCGGGGACGAAGTGCGGAGTCCCTCGCGATACCATTTTCACTCTCCGGATCTTGCGACCGCTTCCAGAGCATCAATGTCGATCCTGTTGACCGCCGCGCGCAGGTCTTCGACGGAATCGGCATGGCCATCGGCCTGAACATTGAACCGCTCGCCGACAATCATTCCATAGCGCCCATCCTTGCCTGCGCTGTCATAGCGGATATTTGTGAGGCGCCCGTCAATTTTGCCGATGCTTGCCGCCTCACCTTCGATAACGGGCCATTCTTCGCGGGGGCGCAACAAAATGGACTTCGCCCGCTCCAACAATGATGTTCCGCTCTGGTCTTGGATCATTTGGCGCACTCCCTGTGATTTGGCCCGATTATCCTCAAGACGAAGAATGATCGGAAAACCCGCCAAGGGAAGACCAACTATTTTTATCTTTATCGCGGATAAACGGGAGCGCCCATCCCCGTTCAGATTGCGATTTCGGTGAAGTCCCCGCGCATGCAATGATTCGAACTCATCGACGCGCCATAGCCCCCTGCGTTGAGAAGCGCGATATGGTCCTCTTCGCAAAGCGGCGGTACGGCGACCGTCTCTCCCCAGATATCAAGAGCCTCGTTGATATTGCCGGCGATGGTCGCATTTTGCCAGTCGGCGGGATCACGGCTTCTGATCAGACAGGCCACCGGCTCACATGGCATATCGTAAAAGGCCGGTTCGGGATGCAGGTTAAACCCGCCATCGACACTGACAAACAGCGTGTCGCGCTTGCGCTCTATATCGGTGACACCGAGCACCAGCATGCCGGCGTCCTTGACCAGAAAATCCCCCGGCTCGACCGCGACGGTCAGACCGGTTCCGGAAAAATGCGACCGCAAGATGGCGGACCACCGCGTCAGGTCGAGCGGCTTGTCGGCGGCGCGGTGAGGCAGGCCAAGGCCTCCGCCAATATTCACCATTTCCAGATCGGGCAGATCCGCGGTGCAGGAAAGCGCGGCGGTGACGGCCTCCTCCCAGCTTGCGAGCTGGTCGTCGAGATATCCGCATCCGACATGAAAATGCAGCGTCCTGACCTTCAGATCGAACCTGCGCGCCATATCCAGGGCTTCGGCCCATTGCTCCCGGTAAATACCGAATTTGGTGGTGCGCGCACCGGCATAGGTCAACAGGCTATTATCTCCATATCCGGTACCAAGTCCGGGGTTGACGCGAATACCGATCGTGCGCCCGGGTTCGCGCTCGCCGATCCGCCGGATCATGCCGATTGAATCGCAATTGATCACCAGTTCGGGATGTGCGAGTAGCCGATCGAGGTCGCGATTGGCGACGCCGGTGCCGGTAAAGCTGATCTGGTCGGCGCGGAAACCGCAGGACAGGGCGAGATCCAGCTCATTGGGGGAGCAAATATCGACGCCGCATTTTCCGGACCGGGCCATCATTTGCAGGAGCGGCGCAAAGCGATTTGCCTTCATCGCATAATAGATGCGATGTGCGCAGCCGGTTGCGTCAAGCGCCTGCAAAAGAGCATCGAGCCTGGCAGCTGCCCGGTCGAGCGAGTAAAGATAAAGCGGTCCGTTCGCTTCGCTCGCCAAGGCACCGACATCATGGCCGGCAAATTGTAGCCGGTTGTCGTGATAATGGAGATCATTTCGCTCCCACCAGAAATTTTCGCAGGGCGAGAGGCTTGGCGATATGGTCATCACCCGGTCTAGTGCCGGTGACCGGCGTCATTTACATTGTTTTGAGGCGACTGGCCCGCCTCGATGCGCCCGACGATCCAGTCGCGGCAATTCTCGGCGCCGCAGCTGCAGGAAAAATTGGCAAACAGCCGGTCTTCTGTCTCTGCATAATCGATACTGAGCAGTTCGTCCGCGGCAATGTCGCGCAAGGCAACCAGCTCCTGACGCTGCATGTCGAGCCGACAATTGGGATCGCAACCATGGGAAATATAACCAACGAAACGGGTGCCGGAAATGTGCCAGCCCGGGCTTACCTGCAGGCTATGCTGCGTGAGTTCCGGCCCGATTGTACCGGTGAAACGGTCAAGCAGGTCGCCCCTGGAAAAACTGACCCGTGCCACCACGCCAAGGCCAACCGCTTCATCATAGCAAATCGCCAGATCATCATTCGCATGGCTACGGGCAAATAGCTCGGATGATGTTTCTTGATACATTTCAAGATCTTCCCTGTCTGAAGCAATTAATGACCAGCGCATGATTGCACTAGCTGGACTCTAGCGGGAAGACTTTAAAAAATCGTAGCCTGTTCCACCCATCCTTCCGGGAATAGACAATATCGTCCATTAGTTTGCGCACGATATGCAGGCCCAGTCCGCCAAGCGGCCTGTCTTCGACGGGCAGATCGGTGGCGGGCTCCGGCCGGGAGAGAGGATCGAAGGCATTCCCGTCATCGGCAATTTCGACGCGGACGGAGTTCTCCCGAATATCAATCTGAACATGCACGGACGGCTTGCCGCCATCATCGCCATGGCTGAAGACATTGCTGATCACCTCGTCAAAGACAATCATCAGCTGCGCCGCAGTTGCGGACGGAACGCCTTGTTCATCCAGATAGGCTTCGATGGCCTCGAGGAACCCCGCAAAACCTCCTCGCCCATCTTTCAGGGTGCGCTCAAAACTGGACATCGTGAGCCTCGATCCCTGCACCTGCCATATAAATTTCCTGAAACCAGCTTAATCGAGTGGAAAAATTTCTCAATCTCTTTAACATAGAACCGACAGACAAAACCATTGGCACAGAGGCGACAGATGCAGATCAGCGAAGAACTCAAGCCCGAGGCGCTGGTGATTGTTGCTTCCGGCCGGATCGACAGCAACACGGCATCGCAACTCGAAGCGGTTCTTCCCGAACGGGTTCAAGTCAATGAAGCAACCGTGATGGACCTCGGTAATGTCGCCTATGTCAGCTCGGCCGGACTGCGCGTATTGCTGAAAGGTGCAAAAATCGCGAAAACCACGGGGCACAGGCTGGTTCTGTCCGGTCTCTCGCCATCGGTTCAGGAAGTCTTCGACATTAGCGGTTTCAGCAGCATTTTTGCTATTGAACCCGATGTCTCAAGCGCTCTGGCTGCGATCGCCTGATCCGGACGCGCCAACCACACCGAATATCCCGGATGGCGCAAGCAGGATTTCTATCGCCTCGAGCCATTCTGCCGGCGTCGCGTCCGAATTTGCCGATATATAGCGCTGCGCTGCGACAGCAACGTCGGCATCGGCAATGCAGAGCAATCGCCCATCGGGTTGCAGCGGCTCATCGCTTCGCCATGCAACGCTAGCCGTTTCTTCGATACCATAGGCCTCACGCGCAACAGCCATGCAATTTTCTGCCCCCATAGCGGTCCAATTGGCTTCGATAAAGCGCCGCGCTGCGGCTGCCTGGGCCAGGGCGCTCACCGGGTCCCCGGCAGCACAACAGCCAATCACCACTGATGCTTCTTCCTCCGCAGCGGCAAGGGCAAAAAACGCCCCCGGCGGCGCGTCGCCGCAGATGCGCATCGCAATCCGGGCACCGGCAGCCTGCTGTTCGGAGGGTTTGAACAGCAAGGCCCGCGATCTGAGAACCGCTTCTCCAAGTGTCCGCGTCCGGTCATTCCGCGCGCTAACCCGGCGATCACGCATTTCGGCAGCACCCTGGCTCGCTCCCATCAGCCGGACAGCATCGGCCAGATCACGCGTTTCCCGGATCCGCAAACCATCTTCACCGGAAATTATTTTGTCCGCTGCAATCGCGGCGAGCGACTGGCCGTTGATCCGCAATTCGCGCTCGATAAGACGAGCGACGAACCAGCTAAGCCCGGCGGCAAATATACTGGCACCCAGGACGATCCACAGGATTGCCCGCTTGATATTCTCGATCTGCGCAAACATCGGTTCGGCGTTCAGCCGCACGGCGACGAAGCGGCCATTGGCGGCGGGAGCAAAAGCTGCAACAAAGCGCGGTCCGCCAGTTTCTGTCATCGTCGGGGCAATGCGCTCCTTGACGACCGGAGCCTCGGGCTGCGGCAGCCACGCGACCGAATCCGTTGTAAGCGGCATCGCTGCGCCGTCAGCATCGACGAGATAAATGGCTTGCAGGCCGACGATCCGGCGGCTCGCAGCATCCATTGCCTGGCGTCTGAACGGCTTGGCCAGTTCCTGTTGCGGGTCCTCCATTTCAGCGGCAAATTCGGCGGTAACCACCGCTGCTGCAAGGGCCTGCTCGCCGAGCGCACGCGACATTTCGGCTTTCTGTTGAAAATAGAGAAGCGCTCCGTTCACCGACGCCATGACAAGAAATAGCGGAACCGTCAGCAGGATGATGATCGAGCGGATCTTCATGCTGTGCCATCCGATCCCAGCGCAACCAGCCCGACGACAAAATCGGGGCATTCCCGCGCAATCGTGAAGAGGTGCGGCTTCGCCAGACAGAGGGCTTCCAGCCCGTCGGGACCTGCAACAATTGCATCTGGAACCGGCAGGCCGAAGAGTGCCGATGCGGGGTCGAATATGGCAGGAGCCCGCTCACCCAGAACATGCGCCTCGCCGGCAATGGTTATGACCAGCATGTCCGCAATCTGGCCTGCGGCAAATATCGTTGCGCCGGGTGCAAAATGGCGTTGGTGCGCGTGCATTGCGATAAGCAACAATTCGCTTTCGGTCAGCACATCAAACGGTCTGGCCGCGCTGAGCGCAAGCAGTTTGCGAACGGTGTCGACCGCAATCATTGCACCGGACCTTTTGCAAGGCTCAGATAGCCACCTGCAGCGATCCGCAGGACATCGACCTCAGCGTCGAACGCAACAGGCGATCCGGGAGCAAGCGAAAGCTCCCGGCCATCGCAACGGACGGTAACATCAGCCTTTCCGACAAGCTCGATCAGCTGTTTCCGGTCATCGACAACAAGACATGCGCCGTGATCATTATCTGCGAGGCTCCGCCAGTTCTTCGCGAGCGCCGGATTTTTCAGAAAATGTTCGGCCAACCGAACCATGGACCGTGATGCCAGCACAGTTTCGACCTTCCCGTCGCTGCCGGGAATCCAGAAGATGCGCGCACCATTTTCTTCCGTGAGCTTCACCATCTCTTGACCGTTCAGCCCGGCGGCTTGCAGCAGCAATGCTGCGTCGGCATCATTTTCATGCCGGGCAGCCGTGGTCTCGCGAGAAACTTTAGCCATGGCCATTTTTTCGGCCAGCGCCGCGAGCGCATCACGCAAACCGGATACTTCCCGCGGTGCGGCTGCCCGCAACGATTCATGACCATCACCGGCCGCAAATTTTAGCGCGTCGTCCTTGAGCGTTTCGATCGGCCCGGCCACCCTGCGCACGATCATCAGCGCGACCAGCAGGCAGGCCAGTATCGAACCAATGCCGATCAGGGCGCTGGCGAACAGGGTGTTCTGGGTGGCCACCTGGATCACCGAGATATTGACATCGGCGCCCGCGGTCGCGGTTATTTGCCCGTCGCTGCCATAAACTGGCGCGAGAGCGGTCTTCAACAGGCCCCACTGCTCCTGATATTCTATCGGGGAAACGTAAATCTCTTTGCCAGCCTCTGTATTGTTGAGACCTTTCATGGTCATATCGGGCAAGTCATCTTCCGAACCGATCGGGGAATGATCGTCTCCTTCCGAACCATCGAGGATATAGGTTACGTCCTGCGATCCTCCGGCCGCCTGGGTATAGAGATAGGTCAAATCCAGTTTCGACCGGATTTGCCGGATCGGGATGACATTTTGCAAATAGGGTGCAGACTGCTCGACAACGTCGGAATCTTCTTTGGCAAAGGCGGCGCGTATCAGCTGGTCATGGTCGACTGGATCGATCAACGCTCCGGTCAGTGCGCTGGTCGTGGTCAACTTGCGGTCAAAGCCGTCGATGATCGTGCTATAGAGCCAGTTATACACGAAGATGGCGAGCAGCATCGACACAAGGACCACTGCGGGCACAAAGATACGCAGCAAAAGCGTTTTGATCGGGACGGACTTACGCTGCATATCGACGACCATCTATTGCCCGCAGCATAACAAGAGCGAGATCGGAATAGCGCGTTGCTATGTCCCGTATATCGCTGTGCAGGATCCAGGCCGGAATATCCCTGACCGATATCTGAAATGCGGATCCGGCGGGTCTCGACCATTGGGCTTTTTCCGCAAGCGCCAACAGGGATTCGAGCGTCGCACTGCCAAATTCCTCTGATTGGCTCAAAGCCTGCAGAATTTGGAGGGCCGTCGGACAAGCCGGTTTTGCGAGTCCGTAAAGGGCCAGCAATTGATCACGCAGGATCCACGGCATGCCCGGTCGGACAAGCGGTTGCACGCGACGGGAGAATGTCGCATCATCCAGCATCTCGTACAGAATATCCGCCGCAGCAGCCGCTTCGGTCGACCGGCCACTTCGCAGAGCCGTTTCAAGAAGTCCGTCGATATCGCCATTTCCGCTTTCCTCGCCAGCCGGCCGAGCATGAGCCCTCAGCAGGGGTTCCAATTGTCGGAATGTCGGATTATCAACGCCGCTTTCGATGGTTTCGATGGCATTGCCACGCACTTTCGCATTGGCAGAATGGAGCGACACGATCAGCAGGTCGGCATTGGGCAACCGCCCGCCGAGCGAGAGCAATTCCAGCACGAAATCGATCGCTGCCGCAACCCGTTCACGCTGGGTGCGGGCGAGGAGGACAAGCGAAGCAGACGACCGGTCGCTGCGTTCGAGCCGGTCGGCACTGGCAAGCAGCCTGCCGGTGTCACGCAGCTCGGTTTGCACCAGCCTGTCCAGATGCGACATGAATTGCGCCAGGGACAGTTCGGCCAAGGCCCGGGCCGCGATCGAACGGATGCGGTAGCTTTGGGTTCCGTCCCCCATGGCAAACAACAGCCGCGGGATGGCGGTCTCGCCCATTGCCGCAAGGATTGCAGCGACCGCCCGCCGGTCGCGCGGTGAAAGACCACCAGCTGCGCCCAGGATTTCGGGTATGGCTTCGACGTCGCTGATCCGGCCGAAAAGATCGATGATCCTTAGCCTTTGCTCCTGGTTCAAATCCGGTAACCGTGCAGCAAGCGCAGGAATCAGATAGAAATCTTCGGAAGTGGCGGAAGCAACCAATATGTTCAGCGCCGCCTCGCGGTCCTCCGGGCCTCCATCCAGTTGCAGAACAAGACGTTCGAGATCGGCGGCTGATTCCGTTGGCGGTGCCGGCGGCGCCGCCGCCTCCAGAAAATTCCGGGCGATCTTGCCTCCGGGCCCGCTATCCATCCGCGCAGTCGTCTCAAGCAGATCCTGCGCGTCTGAATCATATTGCGGAGATTTCGCGCTGCGATCTCCGAAGTTGAGCCAGCCGAACCGCATATTGGCAGCCATGGCTGCAGGATAGAGCTGGCGGAGCGCCACGACCACGCCGATCAGCACCATACCAGTGATCACACCGATGCCGGACAGTTCCCGCATATCGAGATGGTTCGCCGCATAGAGCAGGAAGCCGCCCGCAACGAGACTGGCGACCGGCTCGCACATGCCCTCCATCACTGTTCGCAAAGGCCGTTTCACATGCGAAGGCACGGCGTTGAAAAGCAGGTTTTCGTTATTATACTGAATCGAGGTCAGAACGCCATGATAGGCAAAAAATGCTGCGAGGGCGGCTCCGGTCCCGCCCTGCAGGAAAAAATAGCCGAACACCGCGAAATAGGTGAGCGGCTGGATGAAGGCGACATTGCGCACGCCGAACCGGGCGACCAGCCGATTGAAAACAAACAGACATACGACGAGATTGAAGAGGTTGGCCGCTGCGTAAAGCGCGCCGAGCAGCGACGCCAGTTCGGCCTCGCTCCGGCCATCCTGCAAGACCTTGGAATATTGGAACTCGGCAAGATTGGTCATCAACAATGTGACGAACAATGTCATTGTCAGAACAATCGCATAGCGGGAATTGCGAAATGCCCGGCCGACCTCGGCCAGCTGGTTCACTGTGCTGCCGTCATCCTCCGTGACCGTCATGTCATTTTCGGCAATCTGTCCCCAGCGCCGCCGCAGAAAACGGGCGAGCGGTGCGGTGATCAATGCGATTCCGGCCCACAGGAGCAGGAAATAGTGCATCGGGATCAATCCGGCAAACAGACTGACAAGCAGCGCCCCGGTCGCCGTGCCAAGCGCGCAAAATGCCGCGAATAGCGGAAACAGGCGCTTGGCATCCTGGATATCGAAATAGGTATCGGTGAAGTTCCAGAACAGCGTGTAGAGGGCGATATACCAGACAGCCAGGTACAGTTTGAGAATATAATATAAAATTGCCTGCCATTCGGGATCGAGGCCGGCATCAAGCAGCGCCCAAAGCGTCGCGCCGCCAGCGATCAGCGCCGCCAGCGTGAAATCCACCATATGGCCAATGGAAGACCGCACCAGAAGATAGGAGAAGACCAATGTGTAGAGCAGCATGACAAGCGGAGTGAGCAGAAAAATGATCGGCAGGCTATCGGCGCCGACATTGCTGAGAAATGCAGCATCGCCCGCGCTGAAACCGATCCCCATGCCCATTTGCAGAAGGAAACCGAACAGTCCGAACTGGACCAGCTTTGACCATTCGCCAGGCTCCAGGCGGAAAATATGATTAACGAATTTCTGCAATTATTCCCCCGGATGGCACTGATAGCCGTTTCTCTTAAACAATTCTTTTTACTAAATTCTTTAGAATAGGCTATTCAATCGGTTCGAACGATCGGGCGGTTCGAAGCATCGGGGGGTTACATTTCAGTCATGGACGAGACGGTACAGCGCAAGCGCAGATTTGGCCTGAAGCCACAATTGGTATTGTTACTGCTCTCCCTGAACCTGATTTCCGCCTTTGCCTATACCACCGCCCTTTATACCAACAGCAGATCAGAGATAATTGCCGGTATCGACGGCCGTCTGGCCGCTGCCGCAAATGCCGGACGCGAGATCATCCCGGAAGGCTATCATCGCAGGGTCGAGGGACCGGATTCCATCCCACAGGATGAATTTGACGCGGTACAAAAACGTCTGTCCCGCTTCGCCAACGATTCCGGCTTCGTCTATATCTATTCCTATATGAAATTCGGCGACGAGATCCGCACCGTCGCCACCAGCGCGACATCATCCGAACTGAAGGAAGGCACACAGACCGGATATTTCGCACTTTACCGTACCGCGCCGGAAAAACTCTACCGGAGCTTTGAAGACGGCCGTGTCCGGTTCGACGAATATCACGACTCCTTCGGCTCCTTCCGGTCGATCTACAAACCGATCCGCAGCGAAGACGGCCGTATTCACGTCATCGGGGCCGATATCGATCTGGCGAGTCTCGACAAACGGCTGAGTCAGGCTCTGGTACAATCGATCCTTATCGGCATCATGATGTTCGCGCTGGCGATGGCAGTGGGCTGGCTGCTGATAGCCCGCATTGTCGGCCCGCTCGTGCGCCTGACAGCCTATACCCGCAATATCGAGCAGCGCAGCTTTGAGCCCGACGAGAAGGAAATGGCAGCCATGCAGCGGATCAGCCAGAGCCGGGGTGACGAAGTCGGTAGCCTGGCGGAGGCGATGGCGGCCATGATTTCACGACTGCAACGATATCTGGTTGAAATGGAAGTGGCGACCGCCGCACGGCAACGGGTCGAAGGCGAACTGTCCGCCGCACGCGACATCCAGATCGGCATGCTGCCTCGCAAATTTCCACCCTTTCCGGATCATAGCGAACTGGACGTTTTCGCGATGCTCGAATCCGCCAAGGAGGTTGGCGGCGATCTCTACGACTATTTCCTGATCGATGATCACCGCCTGTTTTTCGTGGTCGGGGATGTCTCCGGCAAAGGCGTTCCGGCGGCGCTGTTCATGGCGATGACAACCAGCCTGTTCAAAGCGCACGCCATGTCGTCCGGTTCGACCGGCGAAATCATGGAGAAGGTCAACGCCGAACTTTCGCGCGAGAATGCAGCGGAAATGTTCGTCACGGTTTTCGCCTGCATCCTCGACTTGCGCGATGGAACGGTGGAATATAGCGATGGTGGCCACGAGGCCCCGTTCATCGTCCGGGCCGATGGATCGGTCGAGCGCCTGATCAAGCACCAGGGGATTGCCCTCGGCGTATTTGGCGATGTTTCGTTCAAGACCGACCGCTTCCCGCTTCATCCGGGAGATGCGCTGGTCCTGTTCACCGATGGCGTCTCGGAAGCGACGGATGCAGAAGACATGTTGTTCACCACCAGCCGCATCGAAACGGCGCTTGCCGCTGCCCGATCCGAATTCTCGGCGCGCTTTATCGCGGAAGATCTGGCTGAAAGCGTCCGCGGCTTTGTCGGTGCGGTCCCGCAATCGGACGATATTGCGATCCTCGTCGTCTGTTACGAAGGACCATCGGCAGCCGACAACTGACCGGCGGGGCCTAGTGGCCGATCCGGAAAGGTCCCCGTTCGATCCCGTGCATCTTGCTCAGATATAGCCGCATGTCGTCAATGGCACCGCGCAGCGTTTCATGGTCGGTGGGAGACGCATCGGTTGCGGACGCGGTCATCGAACAGGATTCGATTTCCCACGGCAGGAAATCAAAACCGGTCTCCGCATCGGCCATCCAGATGATCGGATAGGGCCTGCCGAACAACACCCCTTTCAACTCCTCCCGGCCCACCAGATAGAGCGCGACCGATGACAGGTTTTCTGCTCCCAGCAGCAGCTCGACAAGATCAAGCGAGAGAACCAGGCTGGCAGGCCGCGCAAATTTCGAAAGCCTGAAGCCGAGATCGAGGTCGGGGCCGATAAAGTCCACATGAGGCGCCCCGTCACTGAACGAAAGCTCGGGAATATCGAGCTCGATATTATGCTCGCCAAATTCGGCAAGCCACGCGGTGCCTTTCAAACGCAGCGGCAATTTTGCATAATGCTGCTGTTCATACAGCTTCATCGTCCGCAACAAGGTCCGCAGGATCGACGCCAGTTCCTCGGCGCTCGAGGGCTCGGCCATGAAGATCACTTCATCCCCCATCATCTTCCAGACATCAACCGCGGGCGTCTCCTCCTTGTCGAGAAATTCAAAGCCGAGCTGGCCGGCAAGCATGAGCGGGAAATGGGTGAAAAAAGTATGGAACGTATCGAGCCAGCCGTCGCTGGCGCGACCACTGAATTTTGCCTTGAACTGGGTCGAACCAACCATATCAACGGAAAGGAAAAGACGTAGCATGTTCAGTAAAGCCTTCAGAAATCCACTGCGATAGACGCGACCAGGCCGCTGCGGCCCAGTCGGCCAGCCTGACCCACACCGCCATAGTCACTATCGACATAGGATAGCGACGTGGTGAAATTTCCCAATGCATAGGCAATCCCGGCTTCCCAATCCCATTTCTTGATGAAATCGCTGGTTTCACGGCCGACACGCGCGGTAGCGGACAATGGCGTCTCAGGAATCTCGATTGCCGCTGTGCCGGACACATAGACATTATCGCCGGGATAGTTTTTCTGATCGGGAACATAGGCGATTTCGAGGCCCAGCGTCGCCAGGCCGAGCCCCTTTTCCACACCGGCGCTGACTTCATAATAGTTTACGCCGCTTCCGCCGGGATATAAATATCCCAGCGCTGTCACCGTATAATCGAGCCCCGCCGCCGATCCGGCATAGCCACCATAGAGATCGACTTCGACGTTGGAACCGCCGGTATCCGCGATGCTGGATGCCCAGCCTCCCACGAACAGACCATTGTCCATGCTGAGATCGACGCCGCCCTGAACGGCGGGATCGCGATCAGAAAGGCTTATGCCCCG
The DNA here is from genome assembly GCA_905479715.1 of uncultured Sphingorhabdus sp. GTDB lineage: Bacteria > Pseudomonadota > Alphaproteobacteria > Sphingomonadales > Sphingomonadaceae > Parasphingorhabdus. Next base: position 18,309 of record CAJQNR010000125.1, on the reverse strand, counting down.
GAAACGGTAATCGGAAACGATCGCGGCATTGGCGGACAGGGTAAAGCGCGACACGCTCTCGCTCTCCCCGGTCGACTGGGCCCAGGCTGGTGTTGTACCGGCAAGACCAACGGCAGCGCCCATCACCAAATAGAATTTCAAACGTGTCATCCGCACCTCTATATTTGTACAGGTCCGGTATTTACCACGCGGCCCATAAATAATGATTAACCAGCTTGGGCAGCCGGAGAGCGGGGGATTCCAGCAGCTTTCAAAGCAGCACTTGCCTTTTGCATAAGGTCATTCTTTGGGGCGCAAGGCGTCAGATAATTTGAGATATATTTGGATTGGAATGGGGGACTATCCGGTTAGTCAGCAGATGTTGGCTGAGACAATGGGATGCCCTCGTCCTTTTTGGGCATCGGCGCGAGAAAGCGGAAAATAATCAAGGATAGGACAAGCCATGCGGCGGCCAATATCAGGGCCACGGGAGCGCCGCTCTTTTCGGCAATCGTCCCCCAGAACCAGGACCCTATAGCTATGCCGCCGAAAGTTGCTGCTTGATATATCGAAAGACAACGACCCAGAATTGTTTCGGGGGAGCGCATTTGCATGGCCACATTGAGTGTCGTCAGCGCAAAAACCCAGCCTGCACCCGCGACGAACGCAGCCAGCATGGCAAGAAGCAGGCTGGGACTAACTGCCAGGATCACTTGCGCAACGGCAAATGCGAGCGACCCGATACCGATAACGACTTCACTATCGAGACGTCGCCTTATCGATCCAACGAATAGCGCAGAAACGATTGAGGCAATCCCGAACGCCCCGAGCAGCAGACCAAAGTCAAATTCGTCGCCCTTGATCTGTTCACGAACGATGATCGGCAACAGCGCCTGATATGCAGCGCATCCCACGCCGATAGTCACCCCACGCAACAACACCTTGCGCACCGGTTGCGACGTCACGCAAAAACGGACGCCGGTGGCGATAGAAATGAACATCGCCCCCCTTGTCGGAGGCGGGACATCCGGTCGCCAGCGAAGCAAGACAACGATCAGGAAAATATAGCTCAGGGCGTTGATGGCAAATGCCAGACTGATATCCCACAGGGAGATCAATATTCCTCCGAGAGCCGGACCAACGCTTCGTGCCAGATTGAAGGCAACGGAATTGAGGCTGATCGCCTGCGGCAAATCCTTGCGGCCGACTTGCGCCCGAACAGACGCCTGCCAGGCTGGCGCATTGAGAGCCGTACCGATGCCAACAAGCAACGACAATGCCAGAAGACTATAGGGGCCGATTATCTGTTCATATGTGATCAATGCCAGAACTGCGGAGGTTACGAGCATGCCAAATTGCGCAATCAGCATGACGCGCCGACGGTCAAAATTGTCCGCAATGGCGCCGGCGAACACTCCGAACAGCATGATCGGCAATACCGCAGATGTCTGGACCATGGCGATCAACATGTTCGAATCGGTAAGCTCGGTCATCAACCAGGCGGCAGCAACAGCCTGAATCATGGCACCCATGCTGGAGAACAGGTTCGCCGTCCATATCGCCCGGAACGCGGGAAAGCCGAATGGCGCCAGTGGCGCCCCCGTCGCAATTATTCTGGATAACCCCGCACTATTTCTAAAGGTCCGTTTCCACATGAGGCCGATTCTGCAGATTCCCTTTTATACCCGGGAGGAAGGGCCCGATCAGCACGTCTGCAAAAAGATTACCCCTGACCGGGGAAACATGCAAGCCGCAGACCGCAGCGCGTCCATCTTGGCATCAAAAATATCAAGGTTGAGAAACGCTCGCCTAGCATCACGCCACCGCTTTCTCCAGCAATAATCAAACAGGGCAATCAAAGCCTTGTCACCGTGTTGACAGGGATAGCGGTATCAGACAGATAGTGCTGTCTTCCTCCCACACCAAACCGGAATGGATTCAGGTCCCGCGAGTTTGCGGGCTTAATGTTATGGACCAAATTACCGCACAAAATTTCTCGATGACAAATATTCTCCCGTTCCTGGCGGACCTGCCGCCAAGAGCCGAAACACTGGCCGGCCTCGCTATCCTGATCGCGCTCGCATGGATCGCCAATTTTCTGATTAAACATATCTTTCTACGCCTTCTTACGCGCTGGTTGCCTTATGATGATCTCACCCCGATCCCGGTTGCAGCGCGCTTTGCCAATATTCTGCCCGCGCTGATCATTTCCAACGGAATCGTCACGGTTCCCCATTTGCCGGCGACCGTCATTACCTTGGTCAGCAATGTCGTGTCCGCCTCGATCATTCTCTTCATTGGGATGGGTCTCAGCAAGGCGTTAACCCTCGCAAACGACATTTACGAACATCGGCCGGATGCGGCGACCCGTCCGATCAAAGGCTATATTCAACTGCTCAAAATTGTCGTTTATGCGGGCACTACGATCCTCATTATCTCGGCATTGATGGATGAATCACCGCTCCTGCTTCTTTCCGGGCTGGGAGCGATGGCAGCCGTTATTTTACTGGTTTTCAAAGACACGCTGCTTTCACTTGTCGCCTCTGTGCAGCTCACCTCCAACGATATGCTGCGCGTCGGAGACTGGATCGAGATGCCCGAACTCAACGCTGACGGCGAGGTGATCGATATCGCATTGCATACGATCAAGGTACAGAATTGGGACAAGACCATTACGACCATTCCCACGCACCGGTTGATTTCGGAAAGCTTCAAAAACTGGCGCGGGATGGCGGAAGCGGGTGGAAGACGAATAAAACGCTCGATTTTCATTGATCAGAACGGAATCCGTTTTCTCACCGAAAAGGAAGAGGAAGAACTGCATCGTTTCCAGCTTCTTGAAAAATATCTCGACCAGAAGAAAGCGGAACTGGACGCCTGGAACGCAGCGCTTGAAAAAGCGGGCCGCGACCCCGTCAACAGCCGCCGCATAACCAATATCGGAACCTTCCGAAAATATGTTGTCGCCTATCTCCGCGCACAGGATAATATTGCACAGAACATGACGATGCTTGTCCGCCAGCTGGATCCCACACCGCACGGACTGCCGATAGAAATCTACTGCTTTACAAACACCACCGAATGGAACGTCTACGAAGATATTCAGTCGGACCTTTTTGATCATATGCTCGCGATGTTGCCGGAATTCGGTCTGCGTCCTTTTCAGGAACCAAGCGGTTTGGACGTGCAGCGGGGACTTGCTGCGTAACAATATTGGTGCCGCTGGTTCTGCTGGTCAAAGGTGGTCCACCTGCAATCGGATCCGCATCCCGCCAGACAGCTATCAGTCGGGCAATATAAACGGGCAGGGCGGCATGGCTGGCAGCAATCATTGCACCGGATCGGGGGTTTTCGCCCATGTCCCGACCGACACAATGACGAGCAGAAATCTGATTATATTTTGCAACATTTATCCGTTAGGCTGAATAACGCCTATACTATATGTCTTTTATTATTAATGTGTTCGTCCGGGAGGCGTAGCCGTTGGAACGTTCAAACAGACCGATAAATCTGGCTCATGCAAACGGAGTTCAAGGATTCCCCCTCATGACGGTATACAGATTCTTTTTGCTTGGCTTTCTGTCAATCGCCCTCGCCGGCTGTGGCAGTGGGGCAGGCCAGGGGGACAAATCGGACAATGCGCCAACCGTGGTTGGCGGGGTCGTAAGCCAGGCTGAATTTGTCAGAGACATTGAAGCCGTCGGCACTGCTTTTGCCAATGAGCAGACGGTCATCACCTCACCAGTCACCGAACGCATTGAAAAACTCGGCTTTTCTGATGGTGATATTGTGCGACGAGGCGCGATGATCGCACAGCTGTCACGAGGGGAAGAAGCGGCAGATTTGACCGCCGTTGAAGCGCGCGCTCGAGAGGCAGAGAAAAAACTCGACCGGCTGGTCTCTTTGCAGAAACGCGGATTTACCACCAACGCCGCAGTGGATGAGCAATTGGCCTTGCGCGATAGCGCTCGAGCCGCAGCCAATGCCATTCGCTCGCGTATATCAGACCGGATTATCCGCGCACCATTTGACGGTGTGTTGAGTCTGCGCACCATCTCTCCGGGAACCGTGGTCACATCCGGCAGCCCGATAGCCACAATCAGCGATATCTCGTCGATCAAACTCGACTTTACCATTCCCGAGGCCCTTCTGACGTCGATTGCAAAAGGTCAGGTGATCGAGGCACGGGCGGCAGCCTATCCGGATCAGATTTTTTTCGGGACAATCGACAATATCGATCCGCTGGTTGATCCCCTGTCGCGGAGCATTACCGTGCGGGCGAAATTGCCCAACAACAGCCGCTTGCTGCGCCCGGGCATGCTGCTAACCGTCCGGATCGTATCGGAAACCCGCACCGGTCTTGCTATCCCCGAAACGGCGTTGATCACCCAGGGTGACCAGAATTTCGTCTTTGTTGTCGACAAGGAAAATATCGCCAGGCGGACCACGATCAAGGTCGGCCTGCGTTCCAATGGCATGATCGAAGTGCTTGACGGCGTCACCCGGGGCACCCGGATTGTCGCTGATGGCACGGTAAAAGTACGGGATGATGCGCCCGTCAACGCCGTAATGCCGGACAAGAAGTCACCCGAAAAATCGAGCGCGGCCAGTAGTTCTGATGCCCAGGCCGAAGGTACAGACCGGTGATTCTCTCCGACGTCTCTGTCAAGCGACCGGTCTTCGCGATCGTGCTCAGTCTGTTGCTCGTCTTGGCCGGGATCGTCGCCTTTCTTCAGTTACCGGTTCGTCAATATCCTGCCATAGAACCACCAATTGTTTCAGTTGATGTCAACTATCCGGGCGCTGCGGCCAATGTGGTTGAATCGCGGATCACCCAGATACTTGAAGATCGCATTGCCGGGGTTGAAGGTATTGAAATGATCCGCTCCTCGTCCCGTGACGGACGTTCGGATATAACCGTGGAGTTCGCACCCGACAGGGATGTCGATGCTGCGGCCAATGATATTCGGGACCGGGTTTCGGGCGCGCTTGACAATCTGCCCGAGGAATCGGACCCGCCCGAAATCAACAAGGTCGATGCGGATGCGCGCCCCTTCATGTGGCTCAATCTTACCGGGGAAGGCCGGGATCCCCTCTGGCTTGCAGATTATGTCGACCGCGTATTGGTCGACCGGTTTTCATCCATCGACGGCGTGGCAAGGGTTCAGGCCGGTGGAGCAGCGCGCCCGGCAATCCGCATTTGGCTCGATCGCAAATCTATGGCCGCTTTCGGTCTGTCGCCCAATGATATTGAGGCGGCGCTGCGTCGCGAGAATGTCGAACTTCCTGCCGGTCGGGTCGAATCAACGGGCCTGAATCTCACCGTGCGCGTGGCGCGCGCCTATGGCGATGTCGATGATTTCAAAGCGCTCGTCATCCGCCGGGGTGCGGATGGATCATTGCTGCGGCTCGCCGATGTCGCAAGGGTCGAACTGGGTCCGGAAAATATCTACAGCCATTTCCGTTCCAACGGCCGTCCCGGTGTCGGGATGGGGGTTATCCGGCAATCCGGCGCCAATGAGCTGCAGGTTGCCAATGACATCAAGGACCGGATTGACGAGATCAAGCCGCTCCTGCCGTCGGGTGTCGAACTCGCGGTCAGTTATGACAGCAGCGTTTTCATCGACAAGGCAATTGAAAATGTGTGGGAAACGCTTGCCTTTGCTGCGTTTCTGGTGATCGCCGTCATCTATCTTTTCCTCGGATCGGTACGCGCCACAATCATTCCGGCGGTCACCGTTCCGATATCGCTGATCGGAACATTTTTTGTTCTCTGGCTGCTGGGGCTTTCGATCAACTTGCTGACCTTGCTGGCGCTGGTGATGGCAATCGGTCTTGTCGTTGATGATGCGATTGTCGTGCTGGAAAATATCTACGCGCGGATTGAACGCGGTGAAAGCCGTCTGGTCTCTGCCTTTGAAGGAGCCCGCGAGGTCGGCTTCGCCGTTATCGCGACCACTGCGGTTGTGGTTGCTGTTTTTGTACCGGTGATGTTCCTGCCCGGCGAAACCGGGCTTTTGTTCCGGGAACTGGCGATCACCATGATCGTCGCGGTATCAATCTCCACCTTTGTCGCGCTTACGCTAATCCCGGTCATGTGCTCGAAAATTCTCAAAAAAGGCGGCGGCGAAACCCCGATGAGCCGCTTTGTTGACGAAAAGTTCCAGCAAACCAGCACCAGATATGAAAGCATATTGTCCCGCTGGATTCGCAGGCCATTTCTGCTCGGTGGAATAGCATTCGGCATGGCCGCAATTTTCGTCGCCATCGGTCTGACGACGCTCAAGTCCGAAGTTGCCCCGCCGGAAGACACCGGGTTCATCTTTGGCAGCGCGTCCATTGCGGAAGGCGCCGGTTGGCCCCGGCTGGTCAAGGTCATGAATGATCTTGAAGCCATCGTGTTGCCGATGACTGAAGACGACGGCCCGCTGCGGCGAATATTATTTCGTGCCCCCGCTTCCTTTGGTCCGTCAGGCGATTTTTCGGCGGGCCGCATCATCATGTTTCTCAAACCCTGGGACGAACGGGACATGACGACAGCTGAAACCGTTGCCGAGGTGAACAAGCGCTTTCGGGACTATCCCGCCGCGCAGGTTTTTGCGTCCGGTGGCTCGACAATCGGAGGCAGAGGCGGCGAAGCGATCCGCTTTGTCATTGCCGGTGATACTTATGACGAGCTTACGCGCGCCCGTGACGCCCTGTTTGTTGCTGCTGATGAGTATCCCGGTATCGAGACGCTCGAATCCGATTACAAGGAAACCAGGCCACAGGTCGTCGTCAACGTCAACACGGTGCGGGCCGCCGATCTCGGCGTATCCGTGCAGGAAATCGGGCGGACGCTGGAAACGATGATGGGCTCGCGAACCACGGGTACCTATGTTGACCGGGGCGAGGAATATGACGTGATCATGCAGGCTGAACCGGAAGACCGGGTAACCGCCGCCGATCTCACCAATGTCTATGTCCGTGGCCGTGATGATAGTCTGGTTCCGCTATCGGGCCTGGTTACGCTGGACAGCAGGGCCGAGGCCGGAGAACTGAACCGTTTCAACAAACTTCGCGCGATCACCCTCGAAGGGACGGTTGCGCCCGGTTATTCGCTCGGTGAAGCCTTGACGTTCCTCGACACAGAAGCGGCTTCGCTACCCGAAGTGGCTGCTATTGGTTATGAAGGGCAAAGCCGGGCGCTGCGGCAAACCGGCGGTTCGATCTGGCTGGTTCTGGGCTTTACGATCATATTGGTTTATCTGGTGCTAGCCGCCCAGTTCGAGAGTTTCGTCAGTCCCCTCATCATCATCATGGGCGTCCCTCTCGCGGTAAGCGGCGGCCTGCTTGGCCTCACGGCAATGGGCGGCACGCTCAATCTTTACAGCCAGATCGGGTTGATCATGCTGGTCGGGCTGGCGGCAAAAAATGGCATCCTGATTGTCGAGTTTGCCAACCAGTTGCGGGATGAAGGTCTGGAGTTTGAATCCGCAATATTGGAATCGGCCAAGCGCCGCTTCCGTCCCGTGCTGATGACTTCGATTGCCACGGTTGCCGGTGCAACTCCTCTGATGCTCGCTACCGGTGCCGGGGGAGCCAGCCGCGAAGCGATAGGCATCGTCATCGTCTGGGGTGTCAGTATTTCCACCTTGCTCACACTGGTCGTAATCCCGTCATTCTATTATCTGCTGGCCCGGAAAACCGGAAGCCCGCTTGCAGTGACACGGCGCCTCAAAATCCAGCGGGAAGCCAGTGAACCTGCAACCAGCGCGTAGGGCAACAAGCTGGGCAAAATTGCATCAACATGGCGATCGGACACCTGGTTCAGTGAGGAATCCGATATGAATTGCGACGATCGCCGTTGTTATTCCTCGGCCCAGTAAAGGGTCATCGGGTTTTCGGCCAATAGCTGGCGGATCGGATCTGGCCGGCCTGCGAACAAAAGCCGAACCCGATGGCAATGGCTGGAAAATCAACGGCCAGAAACTGTGGACCAGCTGGGCGCAATATAGCGACTATGGCGTCATCGTCGTCCGGACCGACCCCAATGTCCCCAAGCACAAGGGCCTGACCTATTTCTGGGTCGACATGAAGGCGCAGGGAGTCGACGTTCGTCCGATCAAGCTTGCTGGTGGCGACAGCCACGTCAACGAGGTTTTCTTTGACGATGTAACAATCAGCGACGATCATCGCATGTCTCCGGTTGGCGGCGGCTTTGCCGTTGCCATGGCGACGCTGATGATCGAACGCTATGTCGCAACCGACAGTGCGGGTTTCGGACCGCATCTTGACCTTTTTATAGATCTCGCCAAGACCACCGAAATGAATGGCAAACCTTTGATCGCGGATGGACGCATAAGGCAGCAAATCGCCCGCAACTATGCCATGCGCAGTGGGCTCAATGCGATTACGGCGCGCGCGATGCTGATGATGCAGGCCGGAATGACTCCCGGTCCCGAAGGTTCTCTGAACAAGCTGGTGTCGGTGCGGTCGCGTCAGAAATTATCCGAACTGGCCATCGATCTGCAGGGAAGCGAAGGCTTCGCCTATGACGATCACGCGCAACAAAAAGACAACTGGACGTCGAGCTGGATCAACGCCCCGACCGGCCGGATCGCGGGCGGAGCCGACGAGATGCTGCTCAACACCATTGCCGAAAAAATTCTTGGCCTGCCCCAGGACCATCGCCCCGACAAGGGCGTCGCCTTCAACCAGATTCCATCATAAACATAAGGAAATACATCATGACCGAAGCTTACATTATCGACGCCGTCCGCACCCCTCGGGGCATTGGCAAACCCGGCAAGGGCGCACTGTCGCATCTCCATCCGCAGCATCTTGCGGCCACTGTGCTTAAAGCCATCAAGGAGCGCAATAAGCTCAACACGACCGAGGTGGATGATATCATCTGGTCGACCTCGACCCAGAAGGGCAAGCAGGGCGGCGACCTGGGCCGGATGGCCGCGCTCGCTGCCGGCTATGACACCAAGGCATCGGGAACCACGCTCGACCGCTTCTGCGGCGGCGGCATCACCTCGGTGAATTTTGCCACGGCATCGGTGATGTCGGGCATGGAAGATTGCATCATCGCCGGTGGCACCGAAATGATGAGCTATACGACGCAGGTCGGGGCCGAAGAAGCAGATGCCGGAATCAAGCCGCTCGGCATGGGTTCGGGCAATGCAGCTCTTGATGCCATTCACCCACAATCCCATCAGGGCGTATGCGGTGACGCAATTGCTGCACAGGAAGGTATAAGCCGCGAAGCCGTCGATGCGCTGGCTCTGGAAAGCCAGAAGCGCGCAGCGCATGCAATCGCAGAAGACCGCTTCGCCAAGTCGCTGATCACGGTCTATAACGAAGATGGCAGCGTCGCGCTCGATCATGAAGAATTCCCGCGCCCGCAAACGACCGCCGAAGGACTCGCCGGATTGAAACCAAGCTTTGGTGCGCTGAAGGATTTTGATCTCGGCAATGGCGTAACCTTCGCCAAACAGATCCAGCGTGTCTATCCGGGTCTCGAATGGGAAGGCATCCATCATGCCGGCAACAGTTCCGGCGTGGTCGATGGTGCGGCGGCCCTGCTGATCACCTCGAAAGATTATGCCGACAAACATGATCTCAAGGCGCGGGCGCGTATCGTTGCTTATGCCAATGTCGGCGACTGCCCGACGCTGATGCTCAACGCTCCTGTCCCGGCGGCAAAGAAAGTGCTCGAAAAAGCAGGCCTGACCAAGGATGATATCGACGTCTGGGAAATCAACGAAGCCTTTGCCGTGGTTACCGAAAAATTCATCCGCGACCTCGAACTTGACCGCGCCAAGGTCAATATCAATGGCGGCGCCTGTGCGCTCGGCCATCCAATCGGCGCGACCGGATCGATACTTATCGGCACCGCGCTTGACGAACTGGAACGGTCGGGCGGCCGCTATGGTCTGGTCACGATGTGCGCTGCGGGCGGAATGGCACCGGCGATCATCATCGAGCGGCTCTGACAGCGGATAGGTTTGCCACCCGGCAGCGCATGGGTGGCAAACACGCCGTCGCGAACAGGAAACCACATGACGGAGGAGCATCTGTGAACATAGGCCATCTCGTTGGTCCGCAATCGCCCTCCCCTAAAATGAAAGCGGCCCTATGACCGAAATATCAATCGAAGAGCGCCATGCCATGCGCGACAGTTTTGCACGGCTCCTTGCAGAGCAGGCAGGGGAGACGTCCCTTCGCGAGACCATGGCAAGCCCGCACGGTTTCGATGAACATTTGTGGAAATCGATGGCTGAAATGGGCCTTCTCGGACTGATCGTCGCTCCCGAATATGGCGGCATCGGGGGCGACGCACAGATATTGGAGGATTTGATGGAGGAAGCGGGCGCGCATCTGTTGTGCAGTCCGTTCCTGTCCACCGCGGTGATTGCTGCCAGCCTGATATCGGCTTCATCGGAGGAGGGTCTGAAGAGGGAACTGCTCGCTTCCATCTGTGATGGAACAAAGGTCTTTGCAATTGCCGCTACCGGCGAAAAAGGTCTGTGGACCAATGCCGACATCTCGGTCGAAGCACGCCAAGAGAATGGCAAATGGCTTTTGGACGGATCGGCTTCATACGTCTTGCATGCCGAAAAAGCGGACCAGCTGCTGGTTGTTGCCCGCGCGGATGGAAATATTCGCGTGTTTCTGAGTGATCCCGATACCGACGCTGTCGCGATTCAAAAACTGGAAACCAACGATCCCGCCCTGCGATTGTCCAAGATCATTTTTTCGGGTGCCAGTGCCCGTCCCCTTGCCAATGTCGATGAAACGGCGATTGAAACGGCGCTTGATCTCGCGAAGGTTGCTCAGGCGGGTGAACAGGCTGGCGGCGTAAAACAGATATTCGACATTACCGTGGAATATCTGCGCACCCGTTATCAGTTCGGTCGTCAGATCGGCAGCTATCAATCGCTCAAGCATATCGCCGCAGACATGCTGATCGAAGTTGAAACGGCGGCATCCGCTGCAAGACACGCGGCCAGGATGATGGCGACCGGATCACCGGACACGAAAACATTTGTCAGTCTTGCCGCCTTCGCCTGTGCCGATGCCTATCGCGACGTCTCGGCGCAGGCCATCCAGCTCCACGGCGGCATCGCCTATACGTGGGAGCATCCGGCGCATCTTTACTGGCGGCGCGCACGGACCGGCTTGTGGCTGTTCGGATCTTCGGATCAGCACCGTGAAGAATATCTCACCTATCTGGAGACAGCATGATGGTTAGCAATATAGCAGAAATTTCCAATGATGATCTCGCAGCAGAAGTCAAAACCTGGCTCGACGAGCATTGGGATGAACAGAACCGGCGGGAAAAGGGCACTGAGCGGCTGGATGTGAAATCCTGGCTCGGGAAGCTGGTGGATGCCGGCTATTCGGTGCCAACCTGGTCACCGGACTGGTTTGGCCGGGGATATAGCGGCAGGCAGGCGCGCTTGATCGATGACATATTGAAATCCCGCAAAGTCATCGGGCGTTCGCAGGATCGCTATAATCTGGGAGCGGTCACAACCTATCGGCTCGGCAGCGAGCAACTGAAATCCGAACTTTTGCGCGACATGCTGACCGGCGCGCACAGTTGCTTGCTATACTCGGAGCCCAATGCGGGTTCCGATCTTGCAGGCGTGCGGACAAAGGCGGAATGGGTAGCGGGACCGGACGGCGGCGAATATGTGATCAATGGCCAGAAAGTATGGACGTCCAACGCCTCGGACGCGACCTATGGAATGTTGCTGGCACGAACCGATTGGGATGTCCCGAAGCATAGCGGCATTTCCTTTTTCATCTTTCCAATGAAACAGGACGGAGTCGATATTCGGCCGATCAACCAGATCACTGGCGAGTCCGAGTTTAACGAGATATTTATCGAGAACGCCCGTGTTCCGGCGCGGAATGTCGTTGGTGAACTGAACGGCGGATGGAAAGTATTGCAGACCGCGCTCGCCTACGAACGATTGATCATGGGTGAAGGGGCAACCGAAAGGCGCGGCAAGCAGAAATCAAGCGTGCCGCCGTTGCTGGAACTGGCAAAAAGACACGGCAAAATCGATGACCCGGTCATTCGTCAGAAAATTGCTCAGGCGATCGCCTATCGGCAGCTTAACTCTCTCAATATGAAACGGGCAAAAGACGAGATTGTCAGCAATGGTTCTTCTTCGCTCATGTCACTGGGCAAGCTGGCAATGTCCCGCATCCAGCATGGCGAAGCGCGGGTTGCAGCAGAAATCCTCGGTCCCGCAAGCCTGTTCGACGGCCCCGATTTCAAGGATTCGGCAGATATGAATTTTGATTCCGCCAAAGCCTATATGAACTCGATCGGCGGTGGCAGCGACCAGATCCAGCGCAATATTATTTCCGAGCGCATTCTCGGCCTGCCGCGAGAGATTGAAGTCGATCGGAACATGCCATTCCGGGACGTAAAATCTGGCTAAGGGACAGCGTTGTTTCTGCGCTGGCTGATTTTTTGTCTGTCTTGCGCCCGGTACCGGGCTTTTTCCCGGCAGTGCCGATCAACCATCGCTTATGCCCGTTTGCAAGCTGGCGGCTCTCAATATCAAACTGTCCGGTGCATGGGCTGGAGCGGGAACATTACAGACGCTTTGGAGCCGCCAGCAAGGCATCGGCGATCGCCGTGCGCATTTTTGTCGGCCGCCAACGGTCGTCATAGGGATGGCCTCGCAAGGGCAGGCGGTCGGCTCTGCGTTTATAGTCGGGATAGCCCGGCCGGTTCATGTAGCTCACCCGGTCAGCCAGAGACCATAATATGACCTGCTTCACATTGGGGAAGTCCAGCGTCAGATCAACATAGGCTTTGGTGAAGGCCGCAGTTTCTGCGTCGCGACGTTGCGGATCCGGATCGTCTATATTGCGATCGCTGCAATCAAGTTCGGTCAATATGACATCGATACCCATGCCGGCGACTTCCTCCAGAAACGGCCACCAGCCGATTTCATCCCGTGGCTTGCCCAGCGTGTTGCCGCAAGCGTCGTAAGGGAAATATCTGGCCGCGCCGCCTGAGCCAAGGAAGGAAAACCGAGTGCGACTCCGGCACTGATTGCCCCACGCACCATATCCCGACCAAGCAGATAGCTCAAACAGCCCTAGCCGGCTGTATGGGACTGGTGTCGGAGCATAGCCATGTCGCTGTTTTATCGGCGAGAGTGAGAGCCTCTTCCGGTTCGACGCCCAAATATAGCACCCTGTTTTCGATCTTTGAAATGCCGAGCAAGCTCTGGATTGTTCGCAGGTGTCGCGTGTGAGCGACCCTACCTGGCAAGACATAATTGTCGGCGGTTTGGCAGGCCAGCCGGGTACTGGCACCAGAGGCTCTTGCGCCCGACGCGAACCGGAACGGGCCTATTGGGGGAGGACGACAAGGAAGACCGGGACAGCCAGTTCACGCCTGTTGATTTCACGGAAAACATATATCAGGGCCTCGACGCTATCGATCCTGAACGCCGCACGGATCGTTCGAGCCCGTTATCACCCGTCGAGGTGATGGACTGGGACTACAGACCATCGTCGCAAGGCTTACATTAGAGCGCCGGTCTCCTAGAACATGATTCGCCAAGAGTAAGAAACGAAATGGGGTAACCGTCTTGAAACAGATCTTCATGAGACAGCGCAAACAATCAGGAATTCATGGCTTCAATTTGGCAAGAGGACGACCTTTATACATTTGCCATCATGTTGATCCTGAATTGCCTGATTGATCTCTCCCATCGGATAGGTGGATATCATCCGATCATATGGCAGTCGCCCCGCCAGATAATGTTCCATTAATTGCGGAATAAAAATATCGGGATCACTATCGCCTTCAACGATGCCACGGATCGTCTGCCCCATGGAAACCGTCTGGTTTACGTCCCCCGGCACCGGCGTACCGACAGCAGATAAACCAACAACACCCAGAACCCCCTTTGAACCAAGACACTGCATCGCACTTTGCATAACCGGCTCAAGGCCTGTGCTATCAAATGCGTAATCAACACCGAGCGGGACAATTTCTCTCACTACCTGACTCACGTCTTTAACCACTGTAGGGTCAATTGTGTGGGTTGCACCGAATTCCAACGCCAGTTCCCGACGGCTTTCCTGCGGCTCAATCAGAATCACCGTCGCGCATCCTTGAATTTTGGACGCCATTACCGCACTCAGGCCAACCGGTCCTCCGCCGGTGATGAGCAAGGACGCGCCTTTCGGAACCGCCAGAGCGTTGATGATCGCTCCGGCACCGGTTTGGACACCGCAACCAAGCGGCCCCGCCAATTCGGTCGCGATTCCATCGGCTATTTTGATGACATTGCGTTCATAAGCAAGAGCATGGGTAGCAAAGGACGACTGACCAAAAAAATTGCTGGATATCGACCCCTGGTTATTCTTGAGCGGGCTTGAACCATCACGCCGTGTTCCGCCTGAATTGAGTTGTGGGAAATGACGACAATAAGACGCATCTCCGGCCTGGCAGCGATCGCATTCACCGCAGGATCGAAAAGTAATGGCTACCCGGTCGCCGACATCCACTTTGGTAACGTCGCACCCGACCTCTTCGACCACACCGGAACCTTCGTGACCCAAAACTGCAGGAAACGGAAAGAGGGCCTCACCCGCATCGCGGACCACCAAATCGGTATGACAAATGCCTACACCAAGAATCCTAACTAAAATTTCATCACCCCGCGGTGGTTCCATTTCAATTTCTTCAATAGCAAAAGACTTACTATTTGATTTGGCGACTGCGGCTTGAATACGCATGTGGAATACTCCAGATTAAAGGTGATTATCTTGCCGCAAAATTGCACCAAAATATCATTTGGCTGCTCTATCAGTGATCACACGAAAAACGGGACCTGGCACTGGCGACCGGATGGGAACCACCGGCCGTTATGCGGCAGAAAACAAGTCGAACAAAATTCAGCGCTCCAGCCAATCTTCCAGCGTTTCGTGGAAAAAGCGCATACGGCTTTCCTGACCTGCTAGATAATCACGCTTATAACCGCGCGAGTGCAATCCTCGCTGTTGTTGCGGCCAGATTGCCAAATCTTCATCGATTGCCGGGCCAGCGGATATTTCACCGGCCTTACCTTGAATATGCTCAGCTGGTGTATCGACGGATACATGCTCGCGCATGACCCAGGAATAATATTCTGTCGCCCCTTTGGGAAATAGCGTCATATACCACATGTCAAAATAGCATTTTTCCGGATCGCTCTCGTGCGGTCGTGCACGCAGCCAGATATTCCCATCAGGCTTCAGGCTGAACGAAAGGTTTGGGAATATCGTATAGTGCCAATTGTCGGTTAACTGGTCATCGTGATAGCTGGAAAAATCATATCCCTTTTCTTTTCCCAATTTGCGTTTTTGTCGTTGTAAATCCTTGCGAATATTCCGCGTTTTGCCTCCGCGATAGTCATCCGGATCAAGCTCCCATAAGTTGAGTTCGTTTTTGAGCGATTCCAGCGTTTCTTTCTCACCGCCTTTTACCGCTTCAGCGGGACCAGCGCCTGGCATAAACATACGGCAATGCCCTTGCGGGTAATGATCAAACTGGCAATGATGATGGCTATATTCGATCACAAATTTCGATGATGGATGGACGAACGGGACGTGATAGGATTCGCTGAAATTATCCTGCACCAGTTTCCAGTTAAAATCGCCCTCGATCGTCACCCAATGGGTGCGGCGCATATCTTCCATCGGGTAGCTATCTATTTGATCGGCGATCGGACCCAGAAACTCCTTTAACGGTACACAATCTTCATCCATGTTAAACCAGACAAATCCCGCCCAGCTCTCACATGGAATTTCGACAAGGTTGAGCTTTCCGCATGGACTTCCTTGCGGATAATCCGCTTCATCCGGAACCGCTTTCAGCGTGCCACTCAGATTATAGGCCCACCCATGATAGGGACAGGTAAGACGCCGGGCATTCCCGGATTCTGCGGCCATTAATTCCAGACCGCGATGCTGGCACACATTATAAAAGGCCCGGATTTTATCATCATCCCCGCGTGTGCACAGAATCCGTTCCCTGCCCAGCGAAGTCGTTATATAATCGCCAATTTTCGTCAATTCTTGCGCCAAACCTGCGATTTGCCAGGTTTTCGTCCAGATTTTATCCCATTCTTTCTCCATAAAATCGCGAGAAAAATAACGTTCAGGGGTGATCGGAGTGCCCCGCAATTGCGGCTCGGGCTGTTTCGATAAATCCGCAAGCTTATCTTGAATTTCGCGTGAATCATAATCGGCCATGTTCAAAACTCCCTTTAAATCCCGACCCTATAGATTCCCTGATTGCCACTTTTAGGCAGCTCCAGGGGATTATATGGTTTATCCAGTCACCCTGCCCCTGTTTGCAAAATGCGCGTAAGATGGATCGCGTTCACCACGTGTGCCAAACGCCGTCGCACCCGGATTATCGCGATCATAGCTATCGGTCAGCGGCACGCTGCTGTTCCAATCGAACACCGCTTGGCGATGCGATATTTTCCATATGCCATCGCGTCGTTCAAATCGGTCCAGATATCGGCCCGCTGCGATCATGAAGACGTCGCCATCAGGCTTGCTGATTGCATGATGAGCGACAAAATAGCTTTCACCGGCCGCATAGTCACCATCCACTTCTATCAGTACCTGTCCAATAATATGCTGTGTACGGTCCATCGTTGCCAACACTGGCATCACCCAATCAATAAAATCGCTAGCCGTGCCAACGAACATACCATGATCATCTGTAGCGTCCGGGTGGAACAGGGTTTTGAGTAGCTCGGCGTCGCACCGGTCGATGGCGCGCGCAACCCGCGTCACCAACTCGGTGCATTCCAATTTGTCCGCCATCAACGATAGACGTTCCATTGAGCGACTCTCCTAACCTGCTTTGGCCATATACACCGCCTGTGGGGCCATATATTCGAGCAACCCTTCAATACCGTTTTCGACGCCAAAGCCGCTATGCTTCCGTCCGGCAAAAGCTGTGTCGGGGCGCAGTATAAGGTTCTGATTGATCCAAACCGTGCCGGTTTCAATCTGCCGTGCTATTTCCATCGCCTTGTCAGTGTCCCTGGACCAGACCGCGCCCGCAAGTCCATATTCGCTGTCATTGGCTCGCTCTATCACATCGTCAACATTGGAAAATTTCAACATCGGCAAGATTGGTCCGAATGCCTCCTCTTGCACTACACGGGATGATTCTGGTGGATTATCAACAATCGTTACGGGAATAAAATAGCCCCCATCATCCGGGACATCTGAACCATGAATCAACGTTAGATCGTTGGCCTTTGCGTCGTCCATCAGGTCAAGAACGCGCTCATATTGCCGCTTATTTTGTATTGGTCCGAGTACGGTGCCCTGATCGCTACCATCACCGACCTTCGTTGCTCTTGCAATCGCGACAAGCCGGTCGCGCAGATCATCATATATTGTTTCGTGTACATATAGCCGTTTTGTTGCCACGCAAATTTGAGCTGTATTAAAAAATGCACCGAAAAAAATCTTCTGCGCTACGTCGTCCAGATCGACATCCGGCATGACGATAGCAGCATCATTGCCACCCAATTCCAAGGTCAACCGTTTAAGATCCTTTGCCGCGGTCTCCATCACCCGTTTGCCAGTTGCTGTCGATCCGGTGAATGAAATTTTTGCAAAACCGGGATGCGCGGTCATTTTTGGTCCGAGATCATCACCGCCGGTAATTACGTTGAAGACACCGGCCGGGAATATCTTACTGAACAGCTGTCCGATTTCAAGCGTACAAAGCGGCGTGAATGGTGACGGTTTCAATACCATGGTATTGCCAGCTACCAACGCCGGTGCCATTTTCCACATTGCTAGATTGACCGGAAAATTCCAAGGAGCAATGGCACAGATGACCCCAAGAGGAACATATCGGGTTTCCACAAACTGGTTTTCTGAATCTTCTGAAACATGAACCGGTGGTGTCATCTGGGCGACCGCCTTCATCCATTCACCTGTGCCTTGAATTTCCTGCAGAGCAGCTTCCACAGGACGGCCCTGTTCCCGAGTGAATAAGCGGCTAAGGTCCTGCGCGTGCTCGATTAACAGCTCTCCAGCCTGACGCACCATTGCCTGACGTTTCTCAATGGGTGTCGTCTTCCAGCTCTTAAATGCAGCTTTTGCGGCGGCAACTGCTTCATCGAGCTGTTCCGTCGAACAATCCGGTGCTTGGGCAAATACTTGCCCGGTAGCGGGATTGATGACATCCATGACTTTATCAGACTGCACAGCGCGTCCGTCGATCGTCATTGTAAAATCGTTGTTCATAAAATTTCCCGTCATTTCGATTTTTCTTTTTGAATT
>CAJQNR010000124.1 GCA_905479715.1 uncultured Sphingorhabdus sp. | reverse complement strand
TGCTATCAATGCGGCCATCGGTGCACCAATAGCGATCGCAGCGGACGCGGTTACCGTACGGATTGCCGCACCGCTCGGCGCGCAGGAGCGCGTGATGTTGATGGGCCAGATCGAAAATCTGGAGGTCAAGCCTGCCGATGCACCGGCTCGGATCATCGTCAATGCACGAACCGGAACGGTCGTTATCAATGGCGCTGTGCGTATTGGTCCTGCAGCCGTCAGTCACGGAAAGCTGACCGTACGCGTCGACGAGAATCCGACGGTCGTTCAACCCGCTCCGTTTAGCCGTGGCAGGACCGCTACCGAACAGAATAGCGATATCGCGGTTGATGCATCGAGCAACCCGGCCTTTGAAATCGGACGACGCGCATCGCTCTCTGAAATCGTCGAAACTATTAATTCTCTCGGCGTTCCACCGTCTGACTTAACAGCAATATTGGAGGGCTTGAAACAGGCTGGCGCATTGTCAGCAGAGCTGATTATCATATGACCGCGATTTTATCCACATCAATTGCCACAAACTCGCCCGCGGCGTCGGTCAATCCGGCCGCCGACAAGCAACAGGCCGAGATCAAATCGATGGCCGCTGATTTCGAAGCGATTTTTGTCCGGCAAATGCTGGCGACAATGCGGTCGTCCTCTCTGGGAGACGGATTGTTTGATGGCCAGGGAATGGAGCAGTTCCGCGACATGCAAGATGCCAAAGTCGCGGAATCTGTAGCAGAAAAGGGAGTCTTTGGCATAGCACAAATGCTGACTCGCCATTTGGAGAACAAGGATGTCTGATCTTCTCAATATTGGACGAACCGCGATTCAAACCAATGCTCGCGCGTTGGAAATCGTCGGATCGAACATCGCAAATGCCGAAAATCCTGATTACGTCAGGCGAACGCTGAGCGTCAGCGATACCACGCTCTCGGGTAGAACCAATCCGATTTACAACAACAATGCCGGAACCGGGAGCGTTACGGTCAATGGCATCGTCCGCGCCAGCGATCAGTTTTTGGAAGCGGCGACACGTCAGACCGGTGCAAACCGTGTGAGCAGTGATGTCGTGGTGCAGTGGCTCGATCAGGGAGAAATCGCGCTTGCCAACAATGATGCCGATCTTGGTGCCCAATTGACCCAGCTTTTTGGAACAGCCGAAGAACTTTCAGCGGTTCCGTTCGAGGCTGCCTTGCGCAACCAGTTTGTCGGAGACATACAAACCACCGTTGAGCGCTTCAACCAAACTGCCGAAAATCTGACATCCACATTCAATCTCATAAATGGTGCCGCAGCTCAAGAAACGGAAAAGCTCAATATCGCATTGAACGAGCTTGCAGAGATTAACGAGCAGCTGCGCCCCGCTGTCTCCGGCACAGCCCAGCACACCGTTTTGCTCGACCGTCGCGATGCGGCCTTGACCGTGATTACGGAGCAGCTGGATGTTCAGATCAGTTTCGGCGACAATGGACGGGCAGATATATCCCGCAATGGTACCGATCTTGTACTGTTCAATGCGGTTAGCCCGGTTAGTTTTGTGGCCAATGCCGGTACCAGTTTCGATATCGAAATCGGTGGTGCAGTACAGGCAGCACCAAGCAATGGGACCTTGGGCGGACTCCAGCGCGCGCAGTCGGACATCGTCAATCTTATCAATGATCTGGATAATCTCGCGGTGCAATTTGCGACGGAGATGAATGATTGGCAAGCCAATGGTCGGACCGACGCCGGGGTTGCCGGCGCAGCGATCGTTTCCCACGCTGGCACCGCTGCCAGCCTGACGACAACCGGTCTCGGAGCTGACGACTTGGCCTTGGCCTCCCCCGGTGGCGTGGCGAATGGAAATATTCTGGCCTTTGTCGACTTGCGCACGCCAACGGGCACCGAGAAAGGCTATGAACAATTAGTGCTCGGCCAGGCGCAGAATTTGCTGGCGGCTCGCAGCGAGAACGAGGCTGCCACCATATTCGATGAAGCCACCCGCGAAATGCGTGACAATATATCAGTTGTCGACCTTGACCGCGAAGCCGCCGATCTCATCCGTTTGCAACAGTCATACGAGGCTTCCGCCCGTATCATACAGGTTGCTCGGGAAACGATGCAATCGATCCTGGCAATCTTCTAGTCGATCCCCAGCAAAGGAATATATCATGGAATCGATCAACAGAAACCGGCCCAATGAGAGCATTCAACGGCAGGCGGAGCTGTCCTCGCTTATCGGCAAGGCACAAGAATCGATCGCAAGTGGTAAAAGCTTTACGAGACCATCGGAGGCACCGTCCAGCTGGCTGGAGATATCCAGCCTGGGACGCCAGTCGGCGATCGAAACCTCATGGCGCACGAATATCGGTCGTGCCGAGATCCTGGCGCAACAAGCGGAGTCGTCACTCGATACAATTGCCAATGGCGCTATTCGCGCCAAAGAGTTGGTCGTTCTGGCAAATAACGAGACATTGTCGCCAGTAGACCGCGAAGTCATTGCTGTAGAACTTGAGAGCCTTCACCTTCAGTTTAGTCAGTTAACGCAGGCCGAAGATAGCTACGGAGGCAAATTATTTCACGCCGGTGACCCGATCCAGATGAGGATTGATACGAATGTTCTGGTGACACCGTCGCCCAATCTCGACACCGTGGCGCTGTCGATAGACATTGGTGGAAGCACCAGTGATCTTGATACGATCATGAATGACATGATCACCGCCATACGGTCCGGCACGCCCGCAGACAGAACCGTACAGCTTGATCGGGCAGATTCACTGGTCGGCCATTTTTCGAACCTCGTTGCCAGCCAGGGATTGCTGGTCAATCGCCTCGATGAGCAAGACCAGCGGCTGCAACAATCGCAGCTTACCTCGACCGAGAGGCGATCTGTGCTGGAGAACACCGATATTGCGGAGGCAGTTTCACGTTTCCAATCCTTGTTGGTCAATCTGGAAGCGGCTCAGAAACTCTATGCCGCATCAAGCAGCACATCTCTGATTTCGCTCATCGGATAAGCACCAAGATTCAATGTTATTCGCCCCTTAACCACAAGCTCTTTCTTCCGTTCATTATTAAAATATTTGCTTCCTGATCTAACCTGAGACGGGTGCAGACATTACAATCCAAGGCCGTTGATGGGGAATTAATATATGTTTGCCGTAGTTGGTATAGTTGTTCTGCTGGTCATGGTCTTCGGTATTTTCACGCTTTCGGGTGGTGACTTGGGCGTTGTCATGCACGCGCTGCCGATCGAGATGGGTATTATCGGTGGGGCCGCCGTCGGAGCTCTGATCGTCGGCAATTCCGGCGCGCAGTTAAAAGCGCTTCTGGGTGGGTTCGGAAAAGTGTTCAAGGGGCCAACCTATGCCAAGCAGGACTTCATGGATTGTATCTTGCTGGTGTCCAAACTGACCAAGATTCTGAAGAGCGAAGGGCCAGTGGCTCTGGAGCCTCATATCGAGGACCCGAAGGCCTCTCCAATATTTAGCGAATATCCAAAGCTGCTACAGGACGAGACATTGGTCCATCTGATCGCCGACAGCTTGCGCCTGGTGGTTGTTTCATCCGGCACACTCGATCCCTATGCGGTGGAAGATGTTATGGACCAGAGCATCAAAACGCATCACCATGAAGCGATTGCGCCTGCGGACAATCTGCAGAATCTTGCCGACGCTTTGCCGGCACTGGGTATTGTCGCGGCCGTTCTCGGCGTCGTAAAAACCATGGGCTCGATCGATCAGCCCCCAGCGATCCTGGGCGGGATGATCGGTTCGGCGCTGGTGGGAACTTTTCTGGGTGTGTTGCTGGCCTATGGCTTTGCCGGGCCCATGGCACAACGCGCACGATCCGTCATAGAAAGCGATGGCACGATATATCAGGTCGCAAAACAGATCATAATTGCCAGCCTCCATGGCCATCCACAACCGTTGATCATCGAAGCAGCTCGCACAGGCCTGGAGCATGCCAACCAGCCGAGTTTTGCCGATGTTTTTGATGCGATAAGGGCTCGTTGATCCATGGCAAAGAAAGCAGTTGCAGGTTCAAATCAGCCGCCAATCATAGTCAAAAAAGTCATCATGGAAGCACATGCGGCCCATCACGGTGGCGCATGGAAAGTGGCCTATGCCGACTTTGTGACCGCAATGATGGCGTTTTTTTTGCTGCTGTGGCTCCTTGGCGCCACCGACGAAGAACAGCGCAAGGGATTGGCCGATTATTTCGCCCCCACACTGATCGAAATGCGCCTGAAAACTGCGGGATCAGACGGCCTGTTTGGCGGAGATTCCTTGTCTGACCAGGATAGCTATCCACACGAAGCGTCACAGACAGGTACATTATCGATGACGATTCCGCGCGATGCAACAGGTACCCAGAACGACAAAGGGAAAAAGTCTACAAGCACCAAAAAAATGGATGCGAAGGAATTTGAAAAGAAACTTCTGGAACAGCTGAAGAAAGATCCACAAAAGCTGGATCTGCTCAAGAATATTCGTTTCACGGACACCGAAGAAGGTCTCCGCATCGAGCTGATTGATGAAGCCGACTTCAGCATGTTCGCGCTCGCCACAGACGCTCTCAATCCAAAGGCCAAAATACTGCTTGGAGAGGTTGTGCAAATTCTGAACACAGTTGACAATCTTCTGGTCATAAGAGGTCATACGGACAGTTTGCCCTATGCCAGCGGAAAAGACATGAACAACTGGCTGCTGTCTTCCGCCAGAGCTGAGGCAACCCGCAAGGAACTTGTCCATCAAGGTGTTCTGAATACCCGAATGGCTCGAATTGAAGGCGTGGCAGATACCGAACCCTATAATCCGAACAACCGGATGGATGACCGCAACCGGCGCATTTCGATCACGATGAAAACGGATTGATAGATGGGGACGTCGTTCAGGAATGCTTAATCTTATCCCCATTTTGGGGATAATAATGCCGCATATCTCCAAATCGGGTTGGATATTATTTGATCTAAGCGGCGAGGATTCGGATAGCGTGAAGGTAGAAAGATTAAATACTTTCTACCAAGGTTGCCCGGCCCCCGCAGGCCTCAGCCTTGGTGAACGCAGTGCACCTGGTATGCGCTCTTCAAGACTGGGTAGGATGAGTTCGCTCATCCTACCCAATTGAAAGCAGCGATCGAGCTGTCCCGTTTGCGGATTTCTCCATAGACATGGAAATTGCGATGGATTGCATTAAAAGATCCAATATCGGCGCCAGAAGTCCGTGCATAAAGGACATCCCTCCCAGGACCTGTTCAAATGGATATCCGGACAGCGATCAGCGCGAGAGCTATTCGCCGATAAGAAAAATTGTCAGGAAAACGGCTGATGGCATATGACCAGCAACGGGGTCGCCATTCGCGAATATTGTGATTTGCTTTAACCAGCTACGCCCTTGCGGTCCTCTAGGTCGGCAGAATATTGACATATGGCATTCCGGCCGCCCGACTTTGCGTTGTAAAGCGCAACGTCAGCCTTTCTGAGAAGAGACTGTTTGGTGTCGGAGCTCGAACTTTCCGCCATACCGACCGAGAAAGTTACCGAACCGATGGGACGTCCCGATTCAACGTCCACCAGCGATTTACTCGCCATGCGGGCGCGACATTCATCAATTTTCTGGAATATCTGGTCAACGTCCCGGCCTCCAGCCAGAATGGCAAATTCTTCACCGCCATAGCGGGAAATGGTGCACCCGTGATCAGAAAGAAAGGAAAGCTCGTTTGCGATCAATCGAAGTATCCGATCGCCGCATTCATGGCCAAATGTGTCATTGATGCGCTTGAAATGATCGACATCGGCAAAGGCCAGAACAAATGGCTTCTGCTCATCTTGCTGCCTTTGAAACGCGGCGGTTAGATCCCTGTCAAACTTCCAGCGATTGGGAAGCCGTGTCAGCTTGTCATGATCCGCTTCGTTTCTTGCAACCTCAAGGTCATTTTGCAATTGCGCTAGCTTTTCGTTGGTCTGTGTTATCTGCTCGCGATTTTCCCGGGTCGATTCCACCATCAACCGGGACAGATCAAGCAGCTTTTGAATGGCATCATCAATCCCGCCCTTGTTGCCACGGATAGAATCTGCCTGTTCGATCAGGCTGTTTTCGTGCTTGATCGCAATATCATTGCCGGTCGCAATCATTTGCTTGGTATTGCGAATTTGCTCGATGGCGTCGCGAAAAATTTTCTCTATCCGCTCATCGAGACCGAGGTCGAAATATTTGTTGTAAATCTCGAGTGCAGATTGATCATTGAGTTCAGATGCTGCTGACAGTCGATCCAGATCAGCTTTCAAATCGCTGTTCGTTCCGAACATATATTCCCAGACTTGCTCAAAATTTTTCGGATTCACCGAAAGACTGTGTCGCGCTAGAAAGTTGGTGATATCGACCATCGGCCTATATTCATTTTCCTCATCCATACAGACAGGATTCGCTTCGCCGCCGCGATTGGAGCTCAGGTAGGTTTCCAGAATATTTCTGATGTCTATTTTCACGTCACGCCCTCAATCTGGGTTTTGGCATTCTGTTATAGGCATCCAAAGCCGCCACCTTGTATGCTTCGGCGAGCGTTGGGAAGTTAAAGACATTGTCAGATAGATAATCGATTCCGCCGTTAAGATTGATTACCGCTTGCCCGATATGAATCAACTCGGTCGCACCTTCACCAACAATATGGACACCAAGAAGCGTCCGCTCGTGGAGATCGAAAATACATTTCAGCATGCCTTTGCAATTCCCCAGAATATGTCCCCGTGACGTTTCCTGAAAGCGCGCAATGCCAATTTCCACCTGGAGGCCTTTTTGTCGGGCGTCCTCTTCCGATAGTCCGATACTGGCTATTTCCGGAATGGAATATATTCCCAGTGGAAAGCTGTTATCCGAATTTGTAATGGGCAGACCAAAGGCATGACACGCAGCCTGCCGGCCCTGTTCCATTGAAGTCGAGGCCAGAGCGGGAAATCCGATGATATCACCGGCAGCATAGATATGGGGTTGGCTGGTTTGCAGCGTTTCCTTGTCGACGGCGAGCCGGCCGCGATCATCATATTCTATACCGACTTTTTCCAGTCCGAGCTTGTCGACCGCGCCCACTCGCCCTGCTGTAAAGAGGAGCATTTCAGAACGAAGTTGCCGCCCGTCATCGAGAATAATGTTGGGATGATCGTGATCATCGAGTGATATTCTATCAATGGTCCTCCCCAATCGAAGACTGATGCCCCGTTCCGAAAGTTGATGGACAAAATTTGCAACGATATCGCGATCGATGAACTCCAATATCTGTTCGCGGGCTTCCACGACCGTGACCGGAATTTCCAGCGTCGAAAAGATTGTGGCATATTCCAGTCCAATAACGCCGCCCCCGACTACGGTGATGCTTTTTGGCATTGGCAGGCTTGCGGCAACACTGTCACTGTCGATGACGGTGGTGCTGTTGAATGGAATGCTCTTGGGACGAAATGGCTTGGTGCCGACCGAGATCAGGAATTTTTCGGCGGTGACCGAAAAGCTTGTCTTTTTGCCCTTTATATTTTGCTGGATTGCCAGCTTGTGGGCGTCGGAAAACCTGGCTTTTCCCTGCAGGATCGTGACATTGTTTCGCGCAAGCTGGCTATCGATAACCTCGACTTCATCTCCCAATGTTGTCAAAAGCCGGGAGTTGATGGAATCCTGCATCATCTTGATTCCGTTGCGATGCTGCCGCGATTTGAAATGTTGGTCTCGCCAACCGGTGACAGACAGTACCGATTCCCGGATTGTCTTTGATGGCAATGTGCCGGTGTGAACAGACACTCCTCCAATCAGTTTTTGATCGTCAACTACAGCCACGGACTTCCCCAGTTTGGAAGCCTGTATTGCCGCCCTGCGTCCCGCAGGCCCCCCGCCGATTACCACGAAATCATAGTCAAATTTAACCATGTTTGGTCCCCTTCACCGCTAGTTAACGGTGAGAGGAAGAAATCTTAAAGAAAAGCGGCAACCCAAATCCATTGAATAGCCCTAGAAAAATTCGGGTTTCAAATCACAGTTTTCGTGAAGGCATGCCCGCTGAACTTGGCAGATCAGATGCACAACTTTACAATAATTTACGTCCATCCCTCTAAAATAATATCATTCAGCTTGATAGATGATGCCATATTGAGATAGATTTTATTGTAATAATAGCTGCTTACAAGTAATACGATGCCGTTATTTGACCGATCAACAAAATTTCAGCTTCAAAAAACAGAGATTTTTATAGCATGATGTCATCCACTAGTTTTCCAATGATCGATGCTGCTCAGCATGAATAAGGGAAATAGCGATGTCCATATAGTGATCCAGAAACTCCAAGCTGCTCTAGAATTTCTCGATGAAAATAATTTTGCGGTTCCTGCGATCAAAATCGATGAAGCGATCAACGCGTTGCAACAGGGCACATCGGATAGTTCAGGCACTACGATACGGGATGTATAAACCGCTAGTGTTCCGCTTCATGCGGCACATCGTGCTTGTCAGATACCCATTGAGCGCAACGTCATTGCATTTCATACACTAGCAAAACACATTCTGCTTCGGCTTGGTGTATCTCGGGATCGCATTCGTGCCTGTTTAGCTGCACCAGTCCATAGGGATCCAGGGCGCGGGAATTTACAGATCCATCCTGCCTGACTTCAACAGGTCGATATATGGTCGCTTTGGTATCGGCGACAGCGGACACGCCCCCCTTCCTGTCGCTAGCCATCGCCCTTCCACCTGAGCCATTCGGAAAAAGCGTCAGCGCCAGCAGAAAAACGATGATCAGCCCGCATCCCCGGACAATTAAAGGCAATCCAGCATATTGTGAAATGGGCTCATCTCCTCTGGTCCTGACGTAACATCAGAAACCCAGAGTCAATGACGGCAGGAACCGGGGGCGGTTAACCTTTGATTCCATATTCTGTTGATCCCGGATTCAGTCATCCCGGATGATTGTGACCAAGATAGCAGTGCCTTTGTTACAAGGCGTCCGCCAATTGTCTTGAGGCCCATAATTTTATATCCTGCGCCACAATCTGGTTATTCAACCCGCAAATCTCCAATATGCTCGAGAACATCCCGCCGAGAAACTGCCGCAAGTCAATTATTGCATATGGAGAATGATAGGCATCGTTTCCTTCAGCAGACAATATTTGCTGAATATCTCCGAATGACAGTATTTTACATTGCTGATGCCAGCTGTCTTCGGCTCTCAATGTCAGTAATGCCGACAGTTCCGCGAACAGAAAATGATTGCCATGTTCAATTGCATCAGTCTGCTCCGCGGCAAGGACAACCCTGGCAAGCCCCTCCAACAGCATATTCTCAATCTTGATGATTTCCGCAATGGAACGATCGGGCGTTGATCCGATTTCCAGATATTCAAAAGCCAGCCCGATAAGCAACAGTTCCCGCCAGGTATAGGATGCCGGCCGTCCCTTTCCGGTATTGACACCCGATGGAAATCCAAGGCGTTGCATATGCTTGATCCTACCGCGAAACGCGGTCAGGCTGGCACTGGCAATATTATGTTTGTGCGACAGGATGTCCTGAATCTCTTTATAGGTAAATTCCATTTTTATTCCCGAAGCTGAGCGTAACACTCAGATATGAATAGCAAAATCTCATATTGAGGCAGCAAGAACTATGTGGCAATCAATAATTGTAAAAAATAGCTTCTGTCAGCATGATGATGATGGGATGTTCCTATTCCTAACCAGATCTTGTCAGCAATTCACCGGAAAGCACCTCATTCCCATCATGATCTCCCGCAATCAGAATCCGCTTTGCAACCGCCGCCTTTTTAACCGGCGCATTATGCCCGATCAACCGCTTGCCGGTCGTTAAGCCTGTTCCCGCATCCGCGACGGAGACATGCTATTGCGGGTGATGACCGGCGGTTTGCCCTGATTGGCCATTCCCGGTAAATTTGGTTCTTATTGGCAAAAAACTTGGACTTTGGCCCGGTCGTCCCCTTGGCAACATTCAGAGTGCTGACGACGTCCTGGTCTTTTTGCTTCCTGCCTCCTCGTTCAGACAGACTGCGCGACGAGCATAGAATATCACAGTTGAAGCTGTTGCATTGATTGCTGCGAATCCAACAGCATGGATACCCGATCGGCCAATTCTTCAGCCGAAAAGGGCTTTGTCATATAGTCTTCAGCGCCTGTTCCATATGCATTTGTCCCGTCATGCTTGTTGGTCTGGCTGGTAAGAAGCAGAACAGGGATTGTCATTGTCCTGTTGTCCCTTTTGAGAACCGGCATCACCTCTCGCGCGGTAAGGCCGGGCATCAGATTATCCAGAATGATAATATCCGGCCGGA
>CAJQNR010000123.1 GCA_905479715.1 uncultured Sphingorhabdus sp. | reverse complement strand
GCCGTTCTTCTTCTCCGCGTTAAAGCCGATCCCGTCATCAATGATGCTGATCAGAACGCCGGATTTGCCGTGCAGCCGGCTTGATTTGCACGATAGAATGATCGAACGGGCGCCGGCATGTTGAAGGACATTGCTGAGGGCCTCCTGCAGCAACCGCAGCAGGTGAAGGCTATGTCCGGCGTCCATCCAGTCAAGAGGAGCGGAATCCTCTACTTTCCAGATGCTTTTTATGCCGGCCTGCGCAAGTTCTTGTTCCATCCGGTGGCGCAGATTGGCGAGCAGGGTGACCACATCGCCTTCAATCGGTGCCAGCGAGTCGACCGTGATCTTGAGATCGCTGATCGCCCTTTGAAGGGTGGTAATGGTTGATGCCGGGTCTTTACGCTGGCGCGCGACAGCCAGCGCGGTCACGAGACTGGAACCGATTCCGTCATGCATTTCCCGCATCAAGCGCTCGCGCTCGGTTTCAAGCGCCCGTTCCACTTCCATTCGCCGTTGCGCCTGCTGGCTGTCCGCGAGCGCGTCGGTTGCTTCCCTTACGCGCTTTTCCAGATGGACATTGGTCTCTTCAACCAGGCTGAGCGCGCGGAGGACGCGGCGGGCAAGCGACAGCATGAACACCAGAAACAGGAAGAAACCAATATAGGGCTGGAAATGAAATCCGACGCCGTTCCACCAGTCGATATTGGGAATGCGGCCAATGTCGTGCACGCCAGTCAGCGCCGCGAGAGACAGGAGAATGAGGAGCAACCAGCTTTCCGACGAATGTGTTTTCATTGCGTGATGCGCCAAAATCAGCAGGAAGGAACCAAAGAGAGCGACCGTCAGCAGGCTGCTCACCATGTCGGTACGGTCGGTTATCGTCAGGAAAAGGCGTGACACGCTCAGAAACACGCCAATGCCGAACATCGTGACAATGATCGCCTTGCGGTGGCGCAATTTCAGGAATTCGGCGCAAAAGGAGAGAGTGACGGCAATCGCAAAATAGATCGAATAATAGGTGATTTGCTGAAATAGAAGCGGCTCTACAGGCACGGTCCCGGCGAAAAAATGGTAATTTCGGACAAACCAGAACAGGCCGGTGAGGGATAGCCACAGCAGTTCCATTTCCTGCCTGCGTCCCAACCACATGACAAAGATAAAAACGGACAGGAGCAGCATCGTCCAGTTCAGCGTTTTGGGCGCGTCGATGCGAAAAAAATACTGGCTTTCGAAATGCGCGCCAAGGGCGTTGTGGCTGCCCACGGCGATGGTACCGATACCGAGAGAATGGTTGCGACCCGATTCAGCGCGGATCACGATCTCGTTCGTGCCCGGTTTCAGCAACGAACCGGATAGCGGTATCAAATAAGGGTGGTTCCAGCCCAGTATCGATTGCCTGTCGTCGGCAAAATTTCTGAAGATATCGATTCCGTTGATAGAAACGGAAATGCGTTCGCGATCATTCTCCGTGAATATGGAAACAGCATCCTGCTCCAACGCCGAGCGATCGAACCTTACTCTCGCCCTGACCGACAAATCGCCGTTCTGCGTCTTGCGCGCCTCGTCTGACAACCACAGCGCCGGAAGCCTACGACGATGCCAGTCCACGTCCGGAATTTCGTCGCGTTCCGAAAAGGAAAAATCGGCGTCTACGAAACGGATTATTTTTCCGGCGTCTGTTGTTTGCACGTCAAAGCGATTGTTGGACAATTCATCCTGCGCTTCGACCGGGTGTGAGGTCGCCAAAAAACCGATGAGCCAGAACCACCATAAATGGCGAACCAACAATTCGCTAGGCTCCCAATATTCCGCGGCTCGATGCTTCGAATACGGCCTCGGCGCGAGAATTGACTTCAAGTTTCCGGTATATATGTTTGACGTAAGTTGCGACCGTATGCGCGGAAATATCCATGATTTCGGCCGATTCGGAATAGGAAAACCCGCGCGACAAAAGATTGAGCGTCTCCAGCTCCCGGTTGGACAGGGCTTCTGTCAATTGCTCCACGGGTGCGGACGCGGGTTGCAATTGTTTCAGCACCAGTCGGGCGATGATCGGGCTGATGGGCGAGCCACCGGCCCGGATTTCCCGTATCGCGTTGACGCAATTTTCAAGCGGCTGATCCTTGAGCAAATAGCCGCGCGCACCGGCGCGGATTGCGTTCAGGACTTTCTGGTGATCGGCAAACATGGTGAGCACCATGATATCTATTTCGTTCTGCCGCTTGGATGCCATCCGGATAAGGTTTGTTCCATCCCCGTCCGGGAGCCCAAGATCGCACACCAGAACGTCAAACCCGCCATCGGCCACCAGCTTTTTTCCGGTGGCGAAATTGGTGGCAGACGCGACAAGCTCCATGTCGTCCGCCAATTCAATTGCGGCGCAGATATCGGCGAGAACAGGTGGATCATCCTCCACAACGGCAACTTTGGAATATCCGGGTCGCATAAAATACCTCCCAAGCAGCTCAGTTGCGGAGAATGACCTGTCGCAGGGAATAAATCAAATCGTCCGTGATTGGCCATCCCATGAACAGGGGATGGCGCTCCACCCTCGCATCCTTCATTTTCCGGTTGATGGGCAAATGCTTGGGTCGGGCCATGCCTTA
>CAJQNR010000122.1 GCA_905479715.1 uncultured Sphingorhabdus sp. | reverse complement strand
CCCAGATGGACAGGTGGCCGAGTGGTTAAAGGCAGCAGACTGTAAATCTGCCCGTGTAAGCGTACATAGGTTCGAATCCTATCCTGTCCACCATCCCTCCCATGCTCAGCGCCGGCACACGCCCGCGATTCGAAAGCTCTACTGAAAGTGTCAAAAAACATGCCGGCTCTGGCCGCTTGGGGCGTTTTTTCGCGCTCGTTACGCGCGCGGCAAAACAAGATTTGGTAGAAGGGGGGTCGCACCCAACATCCAATCTTGCCGACGCCATGGTTAACGCCAGTTGGCAAAAAATTATTTAAGATGCTCTGTCTAATTTGGATCTGATTTGGATTTTTCTGACGATAGGTGCCCTTAACCGTCGGGGGATGGCAGCCAAAACCCTCTACCAGCCAATTCGTAAATTGTCGCTGATCAGCGGCAATAGTGTCAATATAGTTTCTCGCCGGCTTGCGATGCGGACGTTTCCGTATTGCCAAGCAAGAGCATCTGTTTAAGTTTGCACGGCTAATTTTTAGGAAAATCATTGATGCGACTATTCTTTCTGGGCGCCATTCTTCCGCTTGTCCTGACTGGTTGTGCGACAGCGCCCGCAAGGCAGGCCGCCGGAAACAGCAATGCTGTCGTCGACAGTTCCGAACTGCGCTCGGACGCAAATGCGGCGGTTGACGGGCTGGCATTTGCCCAGGCGCGCTGCGCCGGGTGCCATAACGTAACGGATGGACTAAACTCGCCGAACATCAGCGCACCGCCTTTTGAAGCAATAGCCAATACAAGAGGTCTGACCGACGACACCCTGAAGTCCTGGCTCCGCGATTCTCACAATTATCCCGGGCAGATGGATTTCGAGATTGATGAAAAACGGATTGATGATCTTGCCGCATATATGCTGACGCTCAAAAGCCCCGATTACCAGCCTGCGATACAATAATATTGTTGTTCGTCCCCGGACCATTTTGGGAACAATATGCGCGCGGGGTTTGAAGCAAGGTCGGGAAAAAGGCGGGTCGCAGCCAATATCCAACCTGGCTCCGGCCTTGGTTAACGCAGATCGGCAAAAAATCGGTTAAAGCATTGCACGAAATCCGGATTTTCGCAGCTAATCAGGCACATGTGTAAATCGCGGCGGCAACCAAATCTCTTGAGCAGCCAATTCGTAAACCGTCGCCATCCAAGCGCGATGATGCTAATATCGTCCCTCAACCTCATGCGTAGCTTCGCAGAGCAGTGGACCGGCTGTCAATATCGGCGATAATAGGCAATATCGCTTTCTGAGTGTAACCGGATCATCCTGGCAACCGAACAACGGAAGAAGTAAACCACCGGCAACACGAAAGCTCTAATGGCGCAGCAGAATATCCTTCATGACCGATAATCTCGCTCCGTCCGGCTTGGCGCTGTCTGTGCTCTTGTTCGTCATATTGGCGATTCTCGAGGCTGTTTTCCCCCGGAAGAAGCGGACGATGCCGCGCGGCCAGCGCTGGCGTACCAACGGGATCATCATACTTGTCGACACGCTCGCTCTGAGATTGATGGGGCCGATTGCCGCGATTGCCGCCGCCAGCTTTGCGGAGCAGGTTGATTTCGGACTGTTTAACTGGGTCGATTTTCCCGCCTGGCTGGAATTTGGTCTTGCCCTGATATTGCTGGATCTGGCGATCTATGCGCAGCATGTGCTGGCCCACCGGATTCCACTGCTTTGGGCGGTCCACAAGGTCCATCACGCCGATCGCGATATTGACGTGACCACGGCGGTCCGGTTCCACCCGGTCGAGATCATCTTGTCGATGCTGTATAAATCCGTTGTGGTGCTCCTGCTGGGTCCTACGCCGTTCGCAGTGTTTGTTTTCGCGCTGCTGCTCAACCTGTTCGCGATGTTCAACCATGCCAATTTGCGCTTGCCGCCCCCGCTCGACAGGATCTTGCGCCTGTTTGTGGTGACGCCCGACATGCACCGTGTGCACCATTCGACCTTAGTCACGGAAACTGACAGAAATTTCGGGTTCAGCATTGCTTTGTGGGACCGGCTCTTTGGTACCTACACCGCGCAACCGGCCGCCGGACATGATGACATGGTCATCGGTCTGACCGAATATCAATCCGACGATCCCGCAGAAACATGGTGGAGCCTGGCGCTTCCGTTCCAGGCCTTGAAAAACACTCGGAACAATTCTGCCGTCGACAGAAGAACGAAATAAATCACGTCGACAAAAGCAGTTGTTGCATCAAAGTCCCAATCGGGCAGAAAGTCCTATATGAAAAAGATACTGATCCTCGTTGTTTTTGCTATTGCGGTGGCGAGCTTCTTCTATTTTGATCTCGGTTCACAGCTGACATTGGCCAATCTGAAGGAACAGCAAGCCGCTTTTGACGGGCAATATCAAGCCGCTCCCTTCCTGATTATCGGAATATTCTTTCTCATCTATGTGGTGACGACAGCGGCCTCTTTGCCCGGCGCGCTGATCCTGACCCTCGCCGCGGGCGCGTTGTTCGGGGTGGTCGCCGGCACGATCATTGTTTCCTTTGCGTCGTCGATCGGGGCGACCATTGCCTTTCTCTCGTCACGCTACCTGTTTCGTGATGCGGTCAAATCCCGCTTTGGCGACCGGCTGAAAGCGATTGACCGCGGCGTCGAGAAAGATGGACCTTTCTATCTGTTGACCCTCCGTCTGGTGCCGGTCTTTCCCTTCTTCCTGATCAACCTGCTGATGGGGCTGACCGCGATCAAGGCGCGTACCTTCTATATTGTCAGCCAGATCGGCATGTTGCTGGGGACATTGGTCTATGTAAACGCCGGTACGCAGCTCGCCAATATCGACGAAGTCAGCGATATCGGTTCCCCGGGTCTGCTGTTGTCCTTCGCCGCGCTGGGGCTGACACCGTGGATTGGCAAATGGATTGTCAGCGGGATCAAGCGCAGGAAAGTCTATGCCGGCTATAGCAAGCCGAAGAAATATGACCGCAATCTGGTCGTCATCGGCGCTGGCGCGGCCGGACTGGTCTCCTCTTATATCGCTGCGACGGTCAAAGCAAAGGTGACCCTCGTTGAAGCCAGTGAAATGGGCGGCGATTGTCTCAACTATGGCTGCGTACCGAGCAAGGCGCTGATCAAGAGCGCCAAGGTCGCGCAGCAGATGCGCCATGCCGATGCGTACGGGCTGCAAAAGACCGACCCGAAATATAGTTTCAAAGCGGTGATGCAGCGTATCCACAATGTTATCGCGGATATTGCTCCGCATGACAGCGTCGAGCGCTATACCGAACTGGGTGTCGATGTCGTCAAGGGCTATGCCAAGATTGTCGATCCCTGGACGGTCGAGATACAGCGCAATGACGGCGAGACCCAGCGGCTGACAACGCGCTCCATCGTCATTGCAACCGGCGGTCGACCATTCATACCCGATCTGCCCGGTCTCGCGGACGTTGGCTATGTCACCAGCGACACGCTCTGGGAAGAATTTGCGCAGCTGGATGATATCCCAAAGCGCATGATCATTCTCGGCGGCGGCCCGATCGGTTCGGAATTAAGTCAGGCTTTCGCGCGGCTGGGATCGGAAGTCACACAAATCGAACGCGGAAGCCGCTTGCTGTCGCGCGAAGACGAAGATGTTTCCGGGCTTGCGAAGGCCGCGCAGCAAGCGTCCGGCGTCGACGTACGGACGGACCATGAAGCCCTCCGCTGCGAACTGGTGGATGGTGAAAAACGACTGATCGTCAGCGCCGATGGCAAGGAACAGGCAATTGCATTCGATGCTCTGGTGATTGCTGTGGGGCGTTCGGCCCGGCTGTCCGGTTTTGGCCTGGAGGAACTGGGCATAGAAACTGATCGCACGGTTGTTACCGATGATTATCTGGCGACACTCTATCCCAATATATTTGCCGCCGGTGATGTAGCCGGACCTTATCAATTCACCCATGTCGCATCGCATCAGGCCTGGTATGCATCGGTGAATGCCCTGTTCGGACAGTTTCGCAAATTCAAGGCGGACTATCGGGTCATTCCTTGGACGACCTTCCTTGATCCGGAAATTGCCCGGGTTGGCCTGAACGAGCAGGATGCAAAGCAGCAAGGTATCGCCTATGAAGTCACGATGTATCAGATGCACGAGCTGGACCGGGCAATCGCCGAAAGCGCCACGCACGGGTTTGTCAAAGTGCTGACCCCTCCGGGCAAGGACAAGATTCTCGGTGTCACCATTGTCGGCGATCATGCCGGAGAACTGATCGCAGAATATGTTCTGGCGATGAAATACAAGCTTGGTCTGAACAAGATATTGGGAACCATCCACACCTATCCGACCATGGCCGAAGCCAATAAATATGCTGCTGGTGAATGGAAACGCGCCCACGCGCCCAAAGGCCTGCTTCGCTGGGTCGAGCGCTATCATCGCTGGATGCGCGGATGATCGGCATATTGCAGCAGGGACAAGGCCTGATCGGTTTGACGCTGATCCTGCTGTTCGTCTGGGCGATATCCGAAAGCCGCAAGGACCGGCCGAGCTGGAAATGGATCGGCGGCGCGCTCTTGCTGCAATTCACCATCGCATTGGTGATCGTCCGCGTGCCCTTTGTCTGGGACATTATCGGTCTCGCCAACCAGGGCGTGATGGCGATTGAAAAAGCGACTTTGGTCGGATCCTCCTATATGTTCGGCTATGCCGGCGGGGCCGAATTGCCCTTTGTGTTGAAGGAAGGCGCGCAGCCGCCACTCATTATTGCTTTCCAGATATTGCCGCTGGTTATCGTCTTTTCGGCTTTGTCAGCCTTGCTGTGGCACTGGGGCGTGCTTGCGTGGATCGTGCGTGGCCTGTCCTGGGCACTGCGCAAGGCCATGGGCGTCAGCGGCGTGGTCGGTCTCAGCGGCGGGGCAAATATCTTCCTCGGCGTCGTGGAATCGCCGCTGGTTTTGCGCGCCTATTTCGACAGGATGAGCCGAGCGGAACTGTTCATGGTGATGGTGCTGGCGATGTCGACCATCTCCGGTGCGATATTGGTCCTCTATGCCTCGACCCTGTCCGCCACCGTGCCCAATGCCGTCGGCCATATGATCTCGGCATCGCTTATCTCGCTGCCAGCCGCGATATTATTGGCGCGTCTGATGGTGCCGGGAGACGGCAAGACCGCGACCAGCGACACGGAGAAGCCGGGGCTCAAATATGACGGCAGTATCGACGCCATCGTACGCGGCACGATGGAAGGCGTGCAGGTCTTCCTTGCGGTCATCGGGATCATTCTCGTGGTTTTCGCGCTGGTGGCTCTGGTCGACCAGATATTGACGATATTGCCTTATGTCGACGGTCAGGCGGTGACGATCAAACGCGCCTTTGGCTGGCTGTTCGCGCCGATCATGTGGACCCTCGGCGTACCCTGGGAGCAGGCACCGGCAGCCGGGGCCTTGATGGGCACCAAGACGATCCTTAACGAATATGTCGCCTATCTTGATCTGTCGGCATTGCCGGTGGGAACCTTCGATCCGCGCAGTCAGTTGATTGTCGTCTATGCGCTGTGCGGCTTCGCGAATCTCGCCAGCGTCGGACTGCTCGTATCGACCATCGGCACCCTGTCGCCGTCGCGCCGGGTGGAAGTGGCAGGGCTGGGTATGAAAAGCTGGATCGCCGGCAATTGCGCCACCGCGATGACCGGAGCGGTCATCGGTCTGGTGACCTTCGGGTGAGGAGGCAGGATGCTTGACTCCCGGCTAAGGCCGCTGATCGATCCGCCGCTCAATGCCATTGGCAAGGGGCTGGCCCGATCCGGCATTACCGCCAATCTGGTCACCTTGGCTGGCGTCGTGATCGGCATTGGTGCGGGGGTAGCCATCGGGCTTCGCCATTATCTTCTGGGTTTGGCGCTGGTGCTGCTGAGCCGGATTCTTGACGGTCTCGACGGGGCGGTCGCACGTGCGACGAAGCAGTCCGATTTCGGCGGCTACCTCGATATCGTCGGAGATTTTGCCTTCTACGTCGCGGTCCCGCTCGGCTTCGGTTTTGCCGCCTCCGCCAATCTTCCCTTCGCGATGATATTGATCGCCAGCTTCACCCTGACCGGTATCAGCTTTCTCGCTTATGCGGTGATGGCGGCGAAAGCAGGCCGGGAAACCGAAGCCCACGGGAAAAAGAGCTTCTTCTATAATACCGGCCTTGCCGAAGGCACGGAGACAATCATCGCCTTTGTTCTGATGTGCCTGATGCCACAATATTTTGCCCATATTGCGGTGATCTACTCCGCGATGTGCGTGATCACAGTGATACAGCGAACCATAGCGGCGAACGTGGATTTTTCTTGAAGTCACCAAGCCCGATATCCCTATCCCCCTAGTCCGCATGCCGCGCCTCCACACTCCATCCACAATATTGATCTATTCTTTTGTTATGACCAATATTCAGGGATCAAAATGATGTGGGATAATCGATTTAAAAATGCGGCAAGAGGAAGTCTTGCGTGTATTCTCGCCGCGTCGCTGGCCAGCTGTGGCGGTGATGAAGCCGACAGCAGTGACGATAGCGTCACCTTGGTACCGAGCCCGACTCCAACACCGACACCGACGCCCACACCAACCCCTACGCCCACGGCGAATCAGGAAACACTGGACCCTGACAATTTTATTGCGGCGGGCCTGGTGAGTTCGATCAGCACCGAAAGCTGCACGCTTTCTGGCGGCACGTTCA
Organism: uncultured Sphingorhabdus sp.; assembly: GCA_905479715.1. Classification (GTDB taxonomy): domain Bacteria; phylum Pseudomonadota; class Alphaproteobacteria; order Sphingomonadales; family Sphingomonadaceae; genus Parasphingorhabdus. The sequence continues at coordinate 2,849 of CAJQNR010000122.1, read as the reverse complement.
CAACATGCTATAGAATTACCACCGTTGGCGCGCCCAGTGATCATGATGTCGGCGACTTTTGTCCGCGCAACATCAGCGACGGAAGCGTTGCAGGCATGTGGATAGAAAGTGGTTCGGTTTACGATCTGACCGGCGCATTCATTCAGAATCTCGCGACTTTTTACAGTGACAGCAACTGGAAGCTATATGATGACGGGACCGGAGACATTTTTGTCACCGACACGCAAACTGCCTTCGAGGCGGCGGCCCAGCCGAATGTTCCCGTCGATTATTACAACCACTGCGTCGAAGGGGAAATGTCCTATGTCGGCGGCGGCATATCGCGAACCTATCTGATCCCGATAACTCCGGTGCCACTGGCGAGTGGTACAGGTTCGATCGGAGGTTCCGGTGTCGGCGTTGCTCTCAACGGTATTTCCATGGATCCGCCCGCTCCGGTAGACCGGATCAAGGCGGCCTACACCATTGCGGCTTTTGACGATTGCGGCGGTCACATCAACCCGGCCGAAGGCTATCATTATCATGCCGCTACCGGATGCCCGACGTCAGTCGCCAGCAGCGATGATCATTCCGCACTCATTGCATATGCGCTGGACGGGTATTCGATCTACGCGCTTGCAACCGCGTCCGGTGTCGAACCGTCAGATCTCGATAATTGCCGCGGACATAGCGACGATATTCGCGGCTATCACTATCATGTCGCCGGCGCGGGCGAGAATATGTTCATCGGCTGTTTCACCGGCGAGCAAGGGTCGGTTAGTTGAGGCAAAATAACGTCGCCAAATGGGCGGCACCGGGATGGTTTCTGGTCGTCCTCCTGCTCGCAACCCTGACGAGCACCGCAGCCGCGCATGAAGGTGGCATCGGGAACGAGGTTATGTGGCGCGCCTGTGATAGCAAGCAGGTAAATGACCAATGTTCATTCCAGAATCACGCCCACGATATCTTCCGCGGCAGCTGCCAGACCATGGTCGACAATATGGTGTGCGTCCGCAATCAGCCGATCGAACATGCTGCAACGGCTGATGGCGCAACAGGCCATAACGAGCTCGAGCCACCGGACGAAATTGCAACTGGCTCTGGCAGGTTGATGGCCGCCCTCGCTATATTGATCGGCGCGACAATATTGGCGATCTGGATCAGAAAAAGACAGCATCAAAAATAACTACCGGCAATTTCCGCACAATTTTATTCATCAGGGACGAAATATTGGGCCGCTAATCAATATTGCGTTTTCCAATCTCTCTGCCTAACAGCGCCGGATGATCGCGATTCGTCATCTGCTTAGAGCCTGTCCGTGCCTGTTGGCACTGATCTGCTTTGCTGCTTTGGCGATGAAAATACTGGTGCCGACCGGTTATATGGTCAGCCAGGATACAAAGACCTTCACCGTGCAAATATGTAACGGAGCCGGCAACGCGGAAACGACGATTGAAATTCCGTTCGCGTCGAAGGCCGCCGGTCAGGGCGATCATGATGACTCTGGCGATTCGTCCGGTATGACATGTTCTTTCGCTGGATTTTCGCATCTGTTCGCTACTGGCGCTGACCCGATCCAGCTTGTTCTGGCGATGCTGTTCATTCTGGTCGCAGGGTTGCAATTGCTGCAAATGCCGTTGCCCGCCGTCGCCGATCGTCTGCGGCCGCCGCTTCGTGGTCCTCCTGTCATAGCCTGACAATATCCGGAATTGTTGTTGACCCATGCGGGTCGTGGCGTTTTCCATTCCACATTTTAATCCAATATGCATCGGACGCGACCTCTGTTGACGCGGGCCGGGCTCATTCAGGCTTATCAATATGACCAAAATATCTGTTTCGCGCATCGCTTTGGCGAGCGCTCTTTCCGCTCTTTCCGTTCCGGCTATGGCCGATGGTGCCGCCAGCGAGGCTGACCGCGGCACAAATACCATCATCGTCACCGGCACGCGCGTCGCTGACGAGGCACAGGCCGCTGCCGACAAAACACCAGGTGGCACGGACATTGTCACCCACGATGATTATGCCGACAAGTCGCTTGTGTCGCTGCGCGATGCTTTGGCATTTTCTCCCGGCATCTATGTGCAACCGCGCTATGGTCAGGAAGTGCGGATATCGATCCGTGGTTCCGGTCTGAGCCGGAGCTTCCACATGCGCGGCCTGACCTTGTTGCAGGACGGAATTCCGATCAATCTGGCCGATGACAATGGCGACTTTCAGGAACTCGAACCGTCCTTCTTCAACCATCTCGAGGTCTATCGCGGAGCCAATGCCCTGCGCTTTGGTTCGGGTACATTGGGCGGCGCGATCAACGGGGTGACACCGACCGGCAGGACTGCGGAAGGCGTATATCTCCGCGGCGATATCGGCAGCTTCGACAGCTATCGGGGATTGCTGTCCTTTGGTGCCAGCAAGGGGGCGGGTGATGTCTGGGCAGCAATCAGCGCCGATACATCGGACGGCGACCGCGATCATGCCAAGCGAGACAGTCTCCGCTTTCACGGCAATGTCGGTCTCGAAATTTCGCCAATGGTGAAGACGCGTTTTTACGCCAGCTATAATAATATCGATCAGGAAATACCCGGTGCCTTGAGCTACGAAGATGCCTTGACCGATCCGACAAAGGGCAATTTTGTCAACGATCAGGCCCGCGATATCGAATCGCTCCGCCTCCAGAATCGCACCACCATAGATCTCGGGGCGGCAAAGCTGGAAGCGGGTGTCTTCGTCAATGTGAAATCGCTTTATCACCCGATTTTCCAGATTGTTGATCAGGACTCAGTCGATCGCGGCGGCTTTGTCCGGCTCGATTATATGTCCGGCCCGTTTGAATTGACGGTTGGCGGCGAAATGCGCTTTGGCACTATCAAATC
>CAJQNR010000121.1 GCA_905479715.1 uncultured Sphingorhabdus sp. | reverse complement strand
AAGCCAGGAAGCGTTTGACCGGCTTCGGCTTATCCGATCCGAAAATATAGGGCCTGTTACCTATCAGCAATTGATCAGACGGTTTGGCTCTGCAACGCGCGCACTGGAGGCTATCCCCGAAATGGTGGCACGCGGCGGCGGACGGTCGCCACGGATTGCCGAAAAGAAACAGATCGATTGTGAAATGACGGCGGCATGCGATTTGGGCGCGCGTTATCTCTTCCTCGATGATCCCGGATACCCGGCTTTGTTGGCGGAGTTGGGTAATCCTCCGCCGGTGCTACTCTGGCAAGGCCGGATCGAGATTCTGGACAGGCCAATTGTCGCGATGGTCGGCGCTCGAAACGCCTCGGCCGCGGCGTGTCGCTTTGCCCGTGATCTGGCCAATGATCTGGTCGACGCCGGCGTCTCTGTGGTTTCGGGCTTGGCACGAGGCATCGACACCGCCGCTCATCAAGGTTCGCTGGGGACAGCGACAATTGGCGTAATCGCCGGCGGACTAGACATATATTACCCGCCGGAGAATGAGAAAATTCAGCGCGCGATAGCGGGGCAGGGGCTGCTGCTTGCCGAGCAACCACCCGGAACAGAACCCCGCGCCCGTCATTTTCCCTATCGCAACCGGATCATCGCCGGACTGGCGAGAGGCACGGTGGTGATCGAAGCAGCACCGCGTTCGGGTTCGCTGATTACGGCAAGATTGGCGGCAGAGGCAGGGCGTCAGGTGATGGCGGTGCCGGGGTCTCCCCTCGATCCGCGGTCGCGAGGATGCAACCTACTGATCCGGGAGGGAGCAATGCTGATCCAGTCCGCCGATGACATATTGGAACTGATCCGTCCCTTCGATGATCGGGCGGAAAACATAAATAACAGCGATGAAATGACGGACAAATGTAAATTCTCGACGATCCGCGAAGCCGAAGATTCTGATGTCCAGGGCCTCGATCGCGCGCCGCTGGTAAATCTGCTGAGTGTGACGCCGGTGACCATTGACGAACTTGTCCGACAATCCGGTCTTCCCCCGTCTTCGGTGCAATTTGCGCTGCTTGAACTGGAACTCGCTGGACGCCTCGTCCGCCATGCTGGTGCTCGTGTAAGCCTTATAAACTAGATGTTGCGCATCCGTTTAATTTATATCGCCATTGACAAAAATCTTCATTCAGGGCCTTGACCTACAGCCAATCCCTGTCACAGCCTCGCGCGTATACGTGAGAACAATGAAAATCGGAACATATGCAGCTAGTCATCGTCGAGTCCCCCGCCAAAGCAAAAACCATCGAAAAATATCTCGGATCGGATTTCAAGGTATTGGCGTCCTACGGCCATATTCGTGACCTCCCGCCCAAGGATGGTTCGGTCGATCCGGATGATGGCTTTGCCATGACCTGGCAGAATTATTCAGACAAGACCAAGCAGCTGAAGGCGATCACCGACGAGTCGAAAAAAGCCACGCGTCTGATCCTCGCGACTGACCCTGACCGTGAAGGTGAGGCGATCAGCTGGCACGTTCAGGAAGTCTTGCGCAAGAAAAAGGCACTGCCCGAAAAAGTCGACCGGGTCACGTTTAACGCCATTACCAAGGCGGCTGTTACCGAAGCCATGGCCCATCCGCGGGCGCTCGATGAGGATCTGATCGATGCTTATCGTGCGCGCCGGGCGCTTGATTATCTGGTAGGGTTTACCTTGTCGCCGGTTCTGTGGCGCAAGTTGCCGGGCGCGAAATCCGCTGGCCGTGTGCAATCGGTCTCGCTCAAGCTGATCGTCGAGCGCGAACGGGAAATCGAAGCCTTTATTCCGCAGGAATATTGGTCAGTTAGCGCGCAGATGGAACAGGATGGCCAAGCCTTCGTTGCGCGGTTGACCGTCCATGAGGGCAAAAAACTGGGCAAAATGGACCTGACCAATGAAAGTCAGGCGCTACTCGCCAAGGCCGCTGTCGAAAATGGTCTGTTCACGGTCGAATCGATCGAAACCAAGCCACTTACCCGCAATCCGCCGCCGCCCTTTACCACGTCCACCTTGCAGCAAGAAGCGGCACGCAAACTTGGTTATTCCGCCAGCCATACCATGCGGATTGCCCAGCAGCTTTATGAAGATGGTGCGATTACCTATATGCGTACCGACGGTGTCCAGATGGATGGCAGCGCTATTTCTGCAGCGCGCAAGGCAATCGCGGATCGCTATGACGCGAGCTATGTTCCGGACAGTCCGCGTATCTACAAAACCAAGGCAAAAAATGCGCAGGAAGCGCATGAAGCAATCCGGCCGACGAGTTTCACTACGCGCACCGTGGGAAGCGGTGACCATGCTAAATTATATGATCTGATACTGAAACGCGCGATGGCCAGCCAGATGGCGTCCGCCCGGCTCGAACGCACCACTGTTGAAATGCTCGATGGTACCGGGAAAACAGGCCTCAGAGCCAACGGACAGGTTGTCAAATTTCCGGGCTTTCTTGCGCTTTACGAAGAAGGTCGGGACGACGACAAAGATGAGGACAGCGGCTTGCTGCCAGCGATGTCCAAGGGGGACAGTCCGGCAAAGAAATCCGTGGAAGCGCTCCAGCATTTCACCCAGCCGCCTCCGCGCTACAGCGAAGCCAGTCTGGTCAAGAAAATGGAAGAACTCGGGATCGGTCGGCCTTCAACCTATGCGTCGATCATCAAGACGCTGAAAGACCGTGCCTATGTCCGGATTGAGAAGAACCGGTTCTTTGCGGAGGAAAGCGGACGACTATTAACCGGATTCCTCGAACGGTTTTTCGAGCGCTATGTTGCCTATGATTATACCGCCGGACTGGAGGATGAACTTGATGAAGTCAGCGGTGGGCGGGCACAATGGCAGGCCATACTTGAAGCCTTCTGGCATGACTTCAAGCCAAAGACCGTTGAAATTATGGAAAAGCTGCCATCGGAAGTCACCGCAGAGCTGGATACCTTCCTGAGCGACTATCTTTTTCCGGAAAAGGAAGATGGCAGCGATCCACGGCTATGCCCCCGTTGCAACGAAGGTAAGCTTGCCCTGCGTGGCGGACGGTTCGGCGCCTTTGTTGCCTGCTCCAATTATCCGGAATGCAAATACACCCGCCGCTTTGCACAAGGCGGTGGAACCAGTGGCGATGAGGACGAAGGGCCGCAGGAACTGGGCGTCGATCCGGACAGCGACGAAAAAATCACCAAGAAGGTCGGCCGTTTTGGACCCTATGTCGAAAAAGGCGAGGGGAAGGATGCCAAACGGTCTTCTATACCCAAGGATATTCCGGCAGAAGATTTCGGTCTCGAATGGGCGGTCAAACTACTGTCCCTTCCCCGCGAAGTCGGCATCCATCCGGAAACCGGTGAACCGGTCACCGCACAAATCGGACGCTATGGTCCCTATTTGAGCCACAATGGCAAATCGGCCCGACTGGAGAATACGCAGGAAGTCTTCGAAATCGGCATGAACGCTGCGGTCGCCAAATTGGCCGATGCCGCCAAAAATGGCGGTGGTCGTGGTCGCGGCAAGATGGAGCCGCTCAAGATCATGGGCAAACATCCGCGGACGGAGGAAGAAATCAAATTGATGGACGGTCGCTATGGTCCTTACGTCACCGATGGAACGACCAATGCGTCCTTGCCCAAAACGGTAGACAAGGACCAGCTGACACTTGAAGAAGCAGCTCAGTTGATCGATGATCGCGCCGCCAAAGGTCCGGCAAAAAAACGCGCAAAGAAAAAGGCGGCACCAAAGAAAAAACCAGCCGCCAAGAAAAAGCCTGCGGCAAAGAAAAAACCAGCGGCGAAAAAGAAACCGGCAGCCAAGAAAGCACCGCCAAAAGCGAAAAGCGAATAAGCTACTGACAGGTCAGCTTGGGAAGGACGCAAAGACTTGCCCTTCCCTATGATGTGGGCACAAAATATTTTGATGCGTTAGATAGCACATTTATTGCTAGCAACACCCATTTGCAGTCAAGCTGTCTTGGCTTTGGTAATCATGGCAGCAACCTCATCGAGTATCAGCAAGCGCTGTTTTTTCAGTTCTTCGCTTCGTTCATCGGACGCTGCTTCGACTTCCGATTCAATACGATGAATTTCCTTGTTTATTTCTTGATAGCGGTCTGAAATTGCGCGGAAATGCGGATCTGAAACTTTCAGTTGGTGGAGAATGTCGCCGTCATCTGGAAATTCGGCATGGAGATCGTGCAATACGTGGCTCATCAATAATCCTTTTGTGCGATTAAATCATTTTCTCAAAGCTACGCTGGGTCGGGCGATATTTGCCCAATCGATCCACCGCCTCTTGCGATTGCAGTTATTCGCAAGCACGCGGCGCTCATATCAGGGAATCTACGTACTGGTTCCGGACGATTGCGCTCGCGGGTCGGACGAAGCCCGCCTACTTGACCCAGTCCAGTCCCATATCCTGATAGAGGCTTTTATCCTCATCCCAGTTGGCACTGACTTTTACGTGGAGATAGAGATGAACGGGCTTGCCCAAAATTCCAGACAGTTCGGCGCGTGCTTTGGCTCCAATGTCCTTGATCTGGTGGCCGCCCTTGCCGAGAATGATTGCTTTCTGGCTGGCTTTCTCGACGAGAATTTGTTGATGAATTTCGAGTGACCCATCGGGCCGCTCCTTATATTGTTCCATCGCGATGGCGGTCGCATATGGCAGTTCGGCATGCAGTTG
>CAJQNR010000120.1 GCA_905479715.1 uncultured Sphingorhabdus sp. | reverse complement strand
CCTGCCGGAAATGGTCGGCGGCAGCGCCGATCTGACCGGTTCAAACAATACCAAAACTCCTTCTACCAAGCCATTGACTAAAGACGATTATTCCGGTCGCTATATCTATTATGGTATCCGCGAATTCGGCATGGCTGCGGCGATGAACGGGATGGCGCTGCACGGTGGCATCATCCCTTATGGCGGAACATTTCTGGTCTTCACCGACTATTGCCGCGGGGCAATGCGGCTTTCCGCCATCCAGAATGCGCGAGTCGTCTATGTGATGACCCATGACAGTATCGGTCTGGGAGAGGATGGCCCGACCCACCAGCCGATCGAACATATCCAGAGCCTGCGTCTGATGCCGAACATGCACGTCTATCGGCCCGCCGATGCGATCGAAACGGCCGAATGCTGGGCCCTGGCGATCAAGCGCGCCGATGGCCCCTCGACTCTCGCCCTGACCCGCCAGGGGCTTCCGCCCCTGCGTCATGACGTCAGCGTAAATCTTTGTGAAAAAGGCGCTTATCGTTTGAAGGCGGCGGAAAATGAAAAACGCGTCGTGCTGGTTGCGACGGGTTCCGAAGTGTCGCTGGCGATGGATATCGCTGCGAAACTGGAAGCGGCCGGCAGCGGCGCTGACGTGATATCGATGCCCTGCGCCGAATTATTCGATGCGCAATCCGTGGAATACCGGAATGAACTGCTCGGTGGTCCTGATATACTCCGGGTCTCTATCGAAGCCGGAACGACCATCGGCTGGGAACGATATACCGGTCTCGACGGGCTGCGTTTCGGGATCGACAGTTTCGGGGCATCGGCGCCGATTGACGATCTTTACGCGCATTTCGGCCTGACCGTCGATGCGATCACGCCGCAGATATTAAAGAAAATTGGCTGAACTTAACCAGTCGATTGGGAATTCAAAGGAGCTAAAGCGATGACAAAAGTAGCAATTAACGGATTTGGCCGAATCGGTCGTCTTGTGGCGCGTGCGATATTGGAACGCGCCGATGATGATATGGAACTGGTCGCGATCAACGATCTTGCCGATGCCGAATCCAACGCCCTGCTTTTCGCTTATGACAGTGTGCATGGTCGTTTCCCCGGCGACGTGAGCGCCCATGGCGATCATATCATGGTCGATGGCCAGAAAATTGCCGTCACCTCCGAGCGCAATCCCGGCGATCTTCCCCATGGTGAAATGGGCGTGGACATCGTTCTGGAATGCACCGGCTTCTTCCAGTCTAAAGACGCTTCGCAACCGCATATCGATGCCGGCGCCAAGCGCGTCTTGATCTCGGCTCCGGCCAAGGGCGATCTGAAAACGGTCGTCTATGGCGTCAATCACGATGTCCTGACGTCGGACGATATCATTGTTTCCAACGCTTCCTGCACAACCAATTGCCTTGCTCCGGTGGCCAAGGTGCTGAACGATACCGTCGGCATCGAGCGCGGCTTCATGACCACCATCCACAGCTATACCAATGACCAGCGGATGCTTGACCAGATCCACAGCGACATGCGCCGTGCCCGGGCCGGTGCGGTCAACATGATCCCGACGACGACCGGTGCTGCCCGCGCTGTCGGTCTGGTGCTGCCGGAACTGAACGGCAAGCTCGACGGTTCGTCGGTCCGCGTCCCGACCCCGAATGTCAGCCTGGTCGATCTGGTGATCACGCCAAGCCGCGACACCACGGTCGAGGAAATCAACGGCGCGCTGAAAGCAGCGGCGGAAGGCCCGATGAAGGGCGTTTTGGTGTTTGAAGACAAGCCACTGGTTTCCACCGATTACAACCATCAGCCGGCCAGCAGCTCGGTCGACAGTCTGGAAACGACGGTGATGGACGGCAAGCTCGTCCGCGTCGTCAGCTGGTATGACAATGAATGGGGCTTCTCCAACCGGATGATCGATACTGCCAAGGTCATGGCAGGCTTGCTCTAAACGCAAAGGCTCTGAGTAATGTCGGATAACAACTTCAAAACACTCGATGATATCGGTGACGTCACATCGAAACGTATATTGGTGCGGGTCGATCTGAATGTCCCGATGGCGGACGGTGAAGTTACCGATGATACCCGCTTGCAGGCGCTCGTTCCGACCGTCACCGAATTGGCGGACAAGGGCGCAAAAGTGCTGTTGCTCGCCCATTTCGGGCGGCCGAAGGGGGAGCCAAAGCCGGAATTGTCGCTGAAGCAGGTTGTGCCGGCGCTTTCCAGGATATTGGGCCGGGACGTATCGTTCCTGCCGGGCTGCGCCGGTCAGGTCATGGCGGTGGAGACGAGGAAGCTCGCAAACGGTTCGGTCTGCGTGCTGGAAAACACCCGCTTCCACCCGGGCGAAGAGACGAATGACGACGCGCTGGTCGAGCAGATGGCGAAACTGGGCGACATCTATGTGAATGATGCCTTTTCAGCCGCGCATCGGGCGCATGCGTCCACTGTCGGGCTGGCCAATGTGCTGCCCGCTTATGCCGGCCGTTCGATGGAACGCGAACTGACCGCGCTCGACAAGGCGCTCGGCAATCCGGAACATCCGGTTGCGGCGGTTGTCGGCGGAGCCAAGGTGTCGAGCAAGCTCGATGTCCTGCGGCAGATGGTCGAGAAAGTCGACCATCTGATCATCGGTGGCGGCATGGCCAACACCTTTCTCGCCGCGCGCGGTGTCGATGTCGGCAAGTCCCTGTGCGAACATGATCTGGCGGATACCGCCAATGAAATTTTGGAAGCGGCGGACAAGGCCCATTGCACGGTTCATCTGCCTTATGATGTGGTGGTGGCGAAGGAATTCCGTGCCAATCCGCCGACCCGTACCGTCAATGTGCACGAGGTTGCGGCCGACGAAATGATTTTGGATATCGGTCCGGCTGCTGTCGAGGCCTTGTCCGACGTGCTCAAGACCTGCAAGACCCTGGTCTGGAATGGCCCGCTGGGCGCGTTTGAAACGCCGCCCTTCGACGTTGCGACGGTCGCGCTGGCGAAAACGGCGGCGGCCCTGACCAAGGAAGGGCAATTGCTCTCGGTTGCAGGCGGCGGCGACACGGTCGCTGCGCTCAATCAGGCGGGTGTTGCCGATGATTTTAGCTTTGTTTCGACTGCGGGCGGAGCGTTTCTCGAGTGGATGGAGGGCAAGGTCTTGCCCGGCGTCGAAGCACTGAAACGAGCCGATTAAAATATAATGGGAATGCAAAAATGGCGAATAGTGAAATGTTGAACAAGATTGAAAATGGTCAGGGCTTTATCGCCGCACTGGACCAGAGCGGTGGCTCGACGCCGAAAGCGCTGGCCGGCTATGGCATCGGTGAAGATAGCTTCTCCAACGAAGACGAGATGTTCGGGCTGATCCACAAGATGCGCAGCCGCATCATCACCGCGCCAAGCTTTGGCAGCGGCAAGATTATCGGCGCAATCCTGTTCGAAAAGACGATGGATGGTCAAATTGACGGCAAGTCCGTTCCCGAAGTGCTGTGGGATCGCGGTATCGTGCCTTTCCTGAAAGTCGACAAGGGACTGGCCGACGAAGAAAATGGCGTTCAGCTGATGAAGCCGATCCCCGATCTTGACGAACAGTGCAAACATGCTGTCGCCAAGGGCATGTTCGGCACCAAGATGCGTTCGGTCATCAACAAGGCCAATGCCGAAGGAATCGCCGCCAATGTTGCGCAGCAATTCGCATTCGCCAATCAGATCCTGAGCCATGGGCTGGTACCGATCATCGAGCCCGAAGTGAATATCAAGAGCGACGAACGCGCGGAATGCGACAAGATTTTGCTCGGTGAACTGACCAAGCAGCTGGACGCGCTGGGCGATGACCAGCGGGTGATGCTCAAGCTTTCCATTCCGGTCGAGCCCAATCTCTACAAGCCGCTGATCGATCACCCGAAGGTGATCCGTCTGGTGGCGCTGTCGGGTGGCTATTCCACCGAGGACGCCTGCGCGGAACTGGCCAAGAATGAAGGCATGATCGCCAGCTTCAGCCGCGGGTTGCTGCAGGATTTGCGGGTTTCGCAAAGCGATGAGGAATTCGATGCCGTGCTCGGAAGTGCGATCGACAAGATCTATCGCGCTTCGATTAGCTGATCGTTCGGTATCGTTGACGCCGTGAGCGATAGCCTGCCTTGCCAGCTTTATCTTATTTCACCGCTGGAAACCGGCGGTGATTTTCCGCAGCAACTCAGGACGGCGCTGGAAGCCGGACCGGTTGCTGCGTTTCAGTTTCGGGTGAAAGATATCGATCGGGACGAAGCCGCCCGGCTGGCCGCACCGTTAAAATCCATCTGCGATGAATTTGACGTCGCCTTCATCGTCAATGACGATATAAAACTGGCGAAGCAATTGGGTGCGGACGGCGTGCATCTGGGGCAGAGTGACGAGAAACTGAAAATTGCCCGGACGGAACTGGGGAATGATATCCAGATCGGTATCACCTGTCACGACAGTCGCCATCTGGCCATGGAAGCGGGCGAGGGCGGGGCCAATTACGTCGCTTTTGGCGCTTTCTTTCCGACCCGGACCAAGGAAACCCATCACCGGCCGGAACGCGACATCCTGGAATGGTGGTCGACGATGATGGAGATTCCCTGTGTCGCGATTGGCGGAATTACACCGGACAATTGCCAGCCGCTGATCGACGCCGGAGCGGATTTTCTCGCGGTAAGCGGTGCCGTGTGGAATGATCCCGAAGGACCAGCCCAGGCGATAGGCCGTTTCAGCGCGGTTTTGGAAAGCCGCTAGACGCTCACGAAGAGCTGTGGGTTTTGCCGATATTTGACGCCAGATATTGCGCAACGAAGTTGCTGACCGATGGCGGATTGAAGCTGGGCATCTGTTCCATGTCGCGCAAATAGCCCTCGGTTGGCTTGAATGACCGCATTTTTGCGCCGGAAATTGAGTAACCGAACAAGCCAGCGGCCGTTGCGCATTTCGCGCACGGGGCCGTATCTGTGTCCTCGCGCAGAGGACGGTCGATTTCTATCTGGGTCATGCTCCGGATATAGATGATGCGCGATTCGGCGTATTGTATGGAAAAGACTTGTACCCAATGACAATGGCTTTCATCGTCACCGGGCTTGCCTAATACTGGCCAGCAGATTACAGCGCCGCTCAATCAAACAATCTAGCAAGCGAGACTAGCAATGAAAATTAGCGGTGTGGATATCCGTCCCGGCAATATTCTGGAATATGAAGGTGGCTTGTGGAAGGTTGCCAAGATCCAGCATACACAGCCAGGCAAGGGCGGCGCCTATATGCAGGTCGAGATGAAAAATCTCGTCGACGGTCGCAAGACCAATGTCCGCTTCCGCAGCGCCGATACGCTCGAGAAGGTTCGTCTGGATACCAAGACCTTTCAGTATCTTTTTGCCGATGGCGATTTGCTGACCTTCATGGACAAGGAAAATTACGAGCAGATCACGCTGCCCGCCGATCTGCTTGGCGACGCGGTCGAATTTTTGCAGGACGGCATGGACGTGCAACTGGAGCTTTACGACGAAAAGCCGATCTCTGTGGCGCTGCCGGACCAGATTGAAGCCGAGGTTGTCGAAGCCGACGCTGTGGTCAAGGGCCAGACTGCTTCCTCCAGCTACAAGCCTGCTGTTCTCGACAATGGCGTTCGCGTCATGGTGCCGCCGTTCATTTCGGCCGGAACCCGGATCATCGTCGACGTCTATGCCCGCGAATATGTCGGCAAGGCGTAACTAGCCATTGTCCCTCCTGCTTGCGGGAGGGATCAGGGGTGGCCACGATTGTCGTGTTCGCCCGCTCTTTGAAAAATAGATAGACCCACCACCAGCCCCTCCCGTAAACGGGAGGGGGGAGAAAATAAAATGCCTGCACATTCCGCCCTTATCACCGTCATGGAGCGCGCCGCGCGCAAGGCGGGTTCACGTCTGCGCCGGGACTTTGGCGAAGTCGAGCATCTCCAGGTGTCCAAAAAAGGGCCGGCCGATTTCGTATCCAAGGCGGATATGCGCGCCGAACGGATTCTCTATGACGAACTGCTGAAAGTCCGTCCCGGCTGGGGTTTCGTGCTCGAAGAAGGTGGCATGATCGAGGGCGAGGAAGGCAAGCCCCGCTGGATCATCGATCCGCTCGACGGCACAACCAATTTTCTGCATGGTATTCCGCATTTCGCGATTTCGATCGCCGTGCAGGAGCCTTCGCTCGACGGGCGCGGCTGGGGCAAGATTACCAGCGGACTGATATACGAACCGCTCACCGACCTGACCTGGTGGGCGGAAATGGACAAGGGCGCCTGGCTTGGTGAGCGGCGTCTGCGCGTGTCGGCCCGCCGGGACTTGTCGGAATCGCTGATTGCCACCGGCATCCCGTTCAAGGGTCATGGTGATCTCAATGAATGGGCCCGGATTTTTGGTGCGGTGGCGCCGCAGGTCGCCGGCATCCGGCGCAATGGCTCGGCGGCGCTTGACCTCGCCTGGCTCGCAGCCGGTCGCTATGACGGCTTTTTTGAAGCCGGACTGAAAGTATGGGACGTCGCGGCGGGGATTTTGATGGTCCGCGAAGCAGGTGGTTTCGTCACCGATTATACCGGGGGCGACCAGCCGATTGGTCAGTGCGAAATATTGGCGTCGAACGAAGCTTTGCACAGCAAGTTGCACCGGATATTGGCTAAGTCTCTGCTATAACTGCGAATGCCTCGCAAAAGGCCGTAAATTTAAGCCACTTCGCCCTTGCGGCATGGGGAGGCACTGCCTAAAAGCGGCCCGAATATTAGCGAAACGAGTCTGTCTGTGGTCGATCTTTCCGAATATGCACCAATTTTACTGTTCCTGTTTGTCGCCGCAGGCATGTCGGCAGCCTTTGTGTTTCTGCCCATGGGCGTTTCACGGTTAACCGGAACCCATAATCCGAGCGCGGAAAAGCTCTCGGAATATGAATGTGGCTTTCCGGCTTTTGAAGATTCGCGCAGCCAGTTTGACGTCCGTTTTTATCTGGTCGCGATCCTGTTTATCATTTTCGATCTCGAAGCGGCGTTTCTGTTTCCGTGGGCGGTATCGCTTGATCTGACCGGCTGGGTAGGCTGGTCGACGATGATGGTGTTCCTCGCAGAACTGATCATCGGCTTTATATATGCCTGGAAAGTAGGAGCGCTGGAGTGGGATTAGAGCCAAACGCCACGGGTACGGCGATTCTCAACGCCGATGGGACGCCGATGCGGCCCGATACACAGCCTGACGAAGGTTTCTTCAAGGACCTGAATTCGGAAGTGAATGACAAGGGCTTCCTCGTCACCTCCACCGAAGAATTGTTTCAGTGGGCCCGGACCGGTTCGCTTTGGTGGATGACCTTCGGTCTCGCCTGCTGCGCGGTCGAGATGATCCACGTCAACATGCCGCGCTACGACATGGAGCGATTTGGCGCCGCACCGCGCGCCAGTCCGCGCCAGTCGGACGTGATGATCGTCGCCGGCACACTCTGCAACAAAATGGCACCGGCTTTGCGCAAGGTCTATGACCAGATGTCCGATCCGAAATATGTGATTTCGATGGGCAGCTGCGCCAATGGCGGCGGTTATTATCATTACAGCTATTCGGTTGTTCGCGGCTGTGACCGGATCGTTCCGGTCGATATTTACGTGCCCGGATGCCCGCCGACCGCAGAGGCATTGCTCTACGGCGTGATGCAATTGCAGCGGAAGATCCGCCGCATCGGAACGTTCGAGCGGTGAGTATGATGAACTTGCAATTTATCCGTTCATGTCGAGCGCAGTCGAGACATGCTTTTGTGAAAAACGGTCTCTCGACTTCGCTCGAGACGAACGGGGGTATCTAATGGCAAATTCCGCACCCATGATATCCAGCAACACCGGCGTTGCGGCGAAGCTTGGCAAGGCGATCGGCGCCGCTCTGATCGACACGGTCGAGGCTTATGGTGAAATCAGTTTCATCGTCGAGCGCAAGAAGCTCGCCACGGTATTGGAAAAGCTGCGCGAGAAACATGAATATCAGCAGCTGATGGAAATTGCCGGCGTCGACTATCCCGATCGCCCGGAACGGTTCGAGGTCTGCTATCATCTGCTCAGTCTGACCAAGAATCACCGCATCCGCGTCAAGGTCACGACCGACGAGGATAATCCGGTGCCGAGCGTCACCCATATCTGGGAAGTCGCCGGCTGGCTCGAGCGCGAAGTTTTCGACATGTATGGCGTTCTCTTCGACGGCAATACCGACCTGCGGCGTATCCTGACCGACTATGGTTTCCAGGGCCACCCGTTCCGCAAGGATTTCCCGCTGACCGGCTATGTCGAGATGCGCTATTCCGAGGAAGACAAGCGCGTGGTCTACGAACCGGTGAAACTGGCCCAGGATTTCCGCAGTTTCGATTTCATGTCGCCATGGGAAGGCGCGGACTATATCCTGCCCGGTGACGAGAAAGTGGGTGGCGAAGCGCCACCGCCGACCCCGAAAACGACCGGCAAGAAGAGTGAAACCGGCGCCGGCGCAAAGGCCGACAAGGCGGCGGCCAAGCCATCGAAGCGCAAGACGGCTGCAACCAAGAAGCCCGCTCCGAAACGGACAAAGTCGGGGACGCAGAAGAAGGGGGAGGGCAAGTGATGGTTTTTTCTCTCGCCATTCGTGTCGAGCGTAGTCGAGACACATTGGCTCACGGCTTCTCGACTTCGCTCGAAGCGAACGGAAAGGTGGGCATCTAATGGCTGACTATCTCGACGAAATGGATCGTATCGCAGACGAAGCCGACCCGACGGTTGGCGATCTCGAAATCCAGAATTTCACGATCAACTTCGGTCCCCAGCATCCGGCCGCGCACGGCGTGTTGCGGATGGTGATGGAACTGGACGGCGAGGTGGTCGAGCGCGTCGATCCGCATGTCGGCCTGCTCCACCGCGGCACCGAGAAGCTGATCGAGCACAAGACCTATTTGCAGGCACTTCCTTATTTTGACCGGCTCGACTATTGTTCGCCGCTGGCGATGGAGCACAGCTATGTGCTGGCGATCGAGAAATTGCTCGATCTCGAGGTTCCGTTGCGCGGCCAGTATCTGCGGGTGTTGTTCGCCGAACTGACCCGGATCTGCAATCATATGCTCAACATCGGTGCCCATGTCATGGACGTCGGCGCGATGACCCCGAATATCTGGGTGTTCGAAATTCGCGAGCAGTGCCTCGAATTTTTCGAACGCGCCAGCGGTGCCCGGATGCACAGTGCCTGGTTCCGGCCCGGCGGCGTCCATCAGGATGTGCCGCTCAAGCTGCTCACCGATATCGCCGACTGGCTCGACGAATTTCCCAAATTGTTCAACGATGCGATGAGTCTCGTCGTCGACAACCGTATCTTCAAGCAGCGCAATGTCGATATCGCCACCGTGTCGCAGGATGATGCGATCCGCTGGGGTTTTTCCGGTCCGGTGCTGCGCGGCAGCGGTGTCGCCTGGGACCTGCGCAAGTCGCAGCCTTATGATGTCTATGACCGGATGGACTTTGAAGTCCCGGTTGGCACCAAGGGTGACTGCTATGACCGGTTCATGGTGCGGGTTGAAGAAGTCAAACAGAGCGCGCGGATCATGCGCCAGTGTCTGAATGAAATGCCCGATGGCCCTGTAGCCTCCGCCGACCGCAAGATCGTCCCGCCGAAGCGCGCCGAGATGAAACAGTCGATGGAAGCTTTGATCCATCATTTCAAACTCTACACCGAGGGCTTCCACGTGCCGGCTGGCGAAGTCTATGTCGCGACCGAAAGCCCGAAGGGCGAATTCGGGGTCTATCTGGTCAGCGACGGCACCAACAAGCCATACCGCTGCAAGATCCGGCCGACCGCGTTCAGCCATTTGCAGGCGATGGATTTCATGACCAAGGGCCATATGCTGCCGGATGCCACCGCCATCTTGGGCGCGATCGACGTTGTATTTGGAGAGTGTGACCGATAATGGCTGATGCACCAACCATCCCAGACGAACTCGAAACCCGCGCCAAATGGGGCGATTTTGCTTTTACGCCAGCGAACGAGAAGCTCGCCAAGTGGCAGATCGCGAAATATCCGGCTGGCCGCCAGAAATCGGCGGTCATGGCGCTGCTCGACATCGCCCAGCGGCAGGTTGGGGCGGAGACCAAGACGCAGGGCTGGCTGCCGGTTCCGGTGATCGAATATGTCGCTGCTTATCTCGATATGCCCTATATGCGCGCCTATGAGGTCGCGACCTTCTACACCATGTACAATCTGGCGCCGGTCGGCCGTTATCATGTCCAGGTCTGCGGCACCACGCCGTGCATGTTGCGCGGCAGCGACGACGTGATGGCAGCGTGCAAGAACAAGGGCATGGCAAAGGGCAAGACCACGCCGGACGGCCTGTTCACCCTGACCGAAGTCGAATGCATGGGCAATTGCTCCAACGCGCCGATGGTCCAGATCAACGACGATAATTACGAAGATCTCGACTATGACATCATGACCCGGATCCTCGAGGATCTGGCGGCGGGCAAGGATATCAAGGTCGGCTCGCAGGTCGGTCGCAAGACCAGCGAAGCCGAGGGTGGCCCGACGAACCTGCAGGCGATGGTCGAGGAAAATCACGATTACCGGGGGGAATGGTGATGGGTGTTTCATATTTTCCTCCTTGTGCGAAGCACGGGGAGGGGGACCGCGCGAAGCGTGGTGGAGGGGCCTTGGCCTCTACCAATTGCCCCTCCGTCATCCGCCTTCGCCAAGGCTACGGCGGATGCCACCTCCCCATTGCTGCGCAACAGGGAGGATATTGATGCCATGCACCTTGACGGATATGCAGGCTGGATCGGACTTGCCGTTGTCATCATTGGCATCATTGGCGGTGTCGCAGGCCGCTGGAGGAAAAAATAATGGCGTTTGATTTCCTTCAGGACAAGGACCGTATCTTCACCAATATTTACGGTTTCCAGCATTGGGGACTGAAAGAGGCCCGTGCGCGCGGCGACTGGGACGATACCAAGAAATTTATCGCGCTCGGCAATGACAAGATCATCGAGGAAGTGAAGGCTTCCGGCCTGCGCGGTCGCGGCGGAGCGGGTTTCCCGACCGGTTTGAAATGGTCGTTCATGCCCAAGGAAGCGCCGAAGGACAGCCAGGGCAATCCGCGGCCGAGCTTTCTCGTCATCAACGCCGATGAATCCGAGCCGGGCAGTTGCAAGGACCGCGAAATCCTGCGCAACGATCCGCACAAGCTGATCGAGGGCGCATTGATCGCCGGTTTCGCGATGCGCGCGCGCGCCGCCTATATCTATATTCGCGGCGAATATATCTATGAAGCCAAGGTCATGGAGGCGGCCGTCAAGGAAGCCTATGATGCCGGGCTGCTCGGCAAGAATGCCGCCAAATCCGGCTATGATTTCGACGTCTTCATTCACCGCGGTGCCGGCGCCTATATTTGCGGCGAAGAAACCGCGATGATCGAAAGTCTCGAAGGCAAGAAGGGCCAGCCGCGGCTGAAACCGCCATTCCCTGCCGGAGCCGGTCTCTACGGTTGCCCGACCACGGTCAACAATGTCGAAAGCATCGCGGTTGTGCCGACGATCATGCGGCGCGGCGGTGCCTGGTTCGCCAGCTTTGGCCGCGAGGGCAATCATGGCACGAAACTGTTCCAGGTCTCCGGCCATGTCGAGAAGCCGGCGGTGTTCGAGGAAGCGATGTCGATCCCGTTCAAGGACATGATCGAGAAACATTGCGGTGGTATCACCGGCGGCTGGGACAATCTGCTTGCGGTCATTCCGGGCGGTTCGTCTGTTCCGCTGGTTCCGGCCGAGCAGATCATGGACGCGCCGATGGACTTTGACGGTCTCAAGGAGCTTGGTTCCGGTCTGGGTACGGCAGCGGTCATTGTCATGGACAAGTCGACCGACATCGTTCGCGCGATTTCGCGGCTCAGCTATTTCTACAAGCATGAAAGCTGCGGCCAGTGCACACCGTGCCGCGAAGGCACCGGCTGGATGTGGCGGGTGATGGAAAAAATGCGCGATGGCGATGCGGATATTGCGGATATCGATACGCTCTACGAAGTCACCAAACAGGTCGAAGGCCACACCATCTGTGCGCTCGGCGATGCAGCGGCCTGGCCAATCCAGGGTCTGATCCGCCATTTCCGACCAGAGATGGAGCGGCGTATTCGCGAGCATAAGGGCGAAGAAATGATGGAGGCGGCGGAGTGACTGTCAAAGCCATAGAAAAAGAGCATGTCACAAAGCATCAGGACGGATCTAGTACCGACGTTCGGTTGTCTGCTTACCCAAAGGCAGGCTTTTTCCGTGTCGCTAAAGGATCTAACCGAGTTGAGAATGAGATTCCGCTGGCCTCTTTGGATGATGTTTTACCCTATTTGGCACAAGGTTACATGCTCAGAATGCGCAGTGAACCGATGACTATCAATGGTAAAAGGCGTCGAATTGAAGGCTTGTATGGAACGTCAGAAATTAAGGTGCTCCGCTAATGCCTAAAGTAACCGTAGATGGCATCGAAATCGAAGTGCCGCAGGGCGCGACTGTGCTGCAGGCTGCCGAGCTTGCCGGCAAGGAAATTCCGCGTTTCTGTTATCATGAACGCCTCAGCATCGCCGGCAATTGCCGCATGTGTTTGGTCGAGGTAAAGCCGGGACCACCGAAGCCGC
>CAJQNR010000119.1 GCA_905479715.1 uncultured Sphingorhabdus sp. | reverse complement strand
GTCAAAGTCCGGGTCGGTCCAGTTTGCCGGGATTTCCGTTTTGACAGAAGCGCAGGCGCCTTCACCGACGACGGGATTTTTTTCCTTGGCGCACGACCGGTCTACGGGAGCATGGTGAACGACCAGGCAGCGCATGGTCTTGTCGGTTGCGGCGATGATCTTGCCGGTGCTGGAATCCCGGAACTGTGCGATCATCCCGCCGTCACCCATCTGTTGCCGGTTGGTACCGATATATTCCAGACCGGTATCATTTTCCTTGAAATCCTTGGCCATGATCGCGACCGTCATCGGCAACTGCTTGTCGAGCGTGATGGTTTCGGCATTGAACGAGCGCTCGGTTGTGATGGGCACGCTGTCTTCCAGCACCTTTTCGCCGTTCACATACATGGCGAACCAGTTGTCGACCCATATTTCGGCGGTCACACCGGAACTTTGGTCTTGATCGTTGGTCACGGCGGGGTTTTGATCCTGCGTCGCGGCGCATCCCGAGCCGAGAAGACATGCTATCACCAGTAATTTACGCATCAGATCTACCTTTTTCTTTCACATTTCGCATCCGTGCCGAAGCCTGCCAGCGGCAATATACAAAGGGCAGGATCATTGCGCCTGTCCCCGGCAATATTCGCCGGTTATCGCCTCGCCGTTGTTGGTGACGGTCCGGGTTTCGAACGTATAGCAACCCGGCGTCTTGCCCGGCCTGTAGCGGATATAATAGGCTTCGCCCTGATAGACATAGTCCATGCTGCGCTGGCCCGATTCATCCTCCGAGAAAACCAGATTCTCCACCCCGCCTCTAGGCGGAACGCCTGGTTCCAGCCCCGGCCCGCCAGTCGCTGGAACCAACGGAGAAATTTTGGGCAGCTCGCGCATGCTGGCGACCAGGCCCATCAGGCACTGGACAATATAGGGTGCCTCGGCCGATGTATGATAGCGGTAGCCATAAGTGGGATCGGGCTGCCCGTTGCAGACATCGAGGGTACCGGCGGCGATTTTGCTTCCGTCGGGATTATTGTCGCCATAGATGGGAAAACCGTCAAAGGCCCAGCCGATAATCGCTGCGTCGCCCTTGTTCTTCATCTGGTCAATCATGCAGGTGGGTTTGACATGATAGTGATAATCGTCGCCCCGGCCTGCATGGCCGCCGCACACATCAAGCTGTTCGGTTTGCAGCGTATCATGCTGTGTCTGGTGGTGATAGAGATCGGCGACTGTCATCTCGCCGCCGCCGGTATAGTCGAATATGGGTACGCCATTTACAGCAACCCCCAACGCGGCGTCGCGGGTCTGGGGCGTATCGCCCAAGACCGGCTCCAGCGGGATCGGCGCGGCGTAACCCTCTGCGGGCACCGGCACCTGTTCGTTGGTTCCCTTTATGCCGGTCATCAGAATATGGTCGGGATAGCTATTCGACCTGATGATCGCCTTGTCATCCGTGCAGTCGACCGAAACCTTATCCCCAAATCCCGCATCGTTGACCGAGGCAGCGACATCCGTGCAACGGGCCGTATTATGCGCCGTGTTCAACGTGGTTGTCGGTGATGAACAGGCGGCAGACAGGCCTACCAGGGCCAGGACGGGCAGTTTGTGCAGAGCTACGGAGAAGATTTTTACCATCACGAAATTGCTTTCCTGTTTTTTGGTTTCGCCGCGCCCCGATTCAACAGGCCGTATAGGACGCAGCTGCTTGCCAGGACAGGAGCATCCTGTATCAATTTGTCGCGAAATTACTGCTACGTAATTCACCGGACGACCCCTCTGGCGTGAACTTGCGTGTGCCCCTCGCTACCTGCATCTGGTGACTTCCGCGAACCTCTGTCGTGCGGGCAATGCGTGAGGGAATGAATAGCCATTCATTCAGAATACGGTCGGCCTGCACATCCATCACCATATAGCCTCGCTGACTTGTGTCACACCATGCCAGCTCAGGACTGGCATCGACAAACCGCTCGGCGATGGCAACCGGATCGCCGTGGAAACGCTTGTCCATTCCAAGCGATGACACGCCTTGCACGGCCATTTCCACGCCCACTGGCTGACCGTCATGTTCGAGGTTAAACGCCCAGGCATTGTGACTGTCACCGCTGAGGACCACGAGATCAGCATTGGCGTCTTGCGAAGCTTGCAGCAATCGCCGCCGTGCCGCAGGATAGCCTTCCCACCGGTCCATATGATACGGCACATCAATGGCAGAAAGACGGGCGGCCATATTCATTTCCTCGAGCCTCTTTGCGCTTACCCGATCATGCGGGCCAAAGAAGGTCGAGAAATCTGCGGGCATGCGGGACTGTCCCATGATCACCTGCTGTGCCAGAATTTGCCATTTCCGGCCGGATGCGGTGGATGCGGCCATAGCTTCAGCGAGCCATTGTTCCTGTTCGGCACCCATTATTGTGCGATTCGGATCATTCAGCGGCCCATCGCGAAAAGTCAGGGCGGCGGCAGCGAGATCTTTTTCCCGGCCTTGGATAGCTTCCTTTAAATCAAATTGCTCAGAGCGCCCGATCAGGCGGGTTTCCAACCGGAATAGCGTGGCAAGATTGCCAAGCTGATATTGGGTATAGGGCCTGTCGCGCATCGGCAGCCACTCCTGAAATGCCTGAACACCGGCCGCCATCCGGTCCTTCCAGCGGCCTTCAGTGGCCGGATCGTGATTGGCCGCTCCGTCGGTCCAGCTGTTGTTCACGGTTTCATGGTCGTCCCACATGACGATAATAGGGAACCGACGATGCAATTCCTGCAAACCGGGGTCGGCGCGATAACTGGCGTAGCGTTTGCGATAATCGGAAAGGCTTATTGCCTCGTGCGCAGGCTCTATTCCCCGAAGCTCTGCCATCCCCTCGAGCGCGTCGGATCGGTCCAGCTTGGATTCGTAAATATAGTCACCAAGGTGAACCAGCAGGTCGAGATCATCACGGGGCGCAGCATGGGCATAGGCATTGAACCAGCCCGATGTCGCATTGGCGCAGGAAAAGACGCCGATCCGGAACTGGTTCAGGGGACCTTCCGGCAACGTGCGTGTGCGTCCAGTGGGAGAAACCTCGCCGCTGTCAGCCCGGAACCGATAATAATACCAGTTTCCCGGCTCGAGATTGTCAGGCCGGGCATGAACACAGAAATCCTTGTCCGGTGTGGAAAGGGCCGAAGAGCGGGAAACGATCAGCTTGAACTGCTCGTCCTCTGCAACTTCGACCTGTAACCAGACAGGTTCTGCATCGGGTGAGACATATCGTGTCCACAATGTAACGCTTCTCTGAGCCGGATCGCCGCTGGCGACGGAATGGGTAAATGCCGGTCGCGGTGCTGCACGGAGCGAACTGGCCATGAACAGTGTCGGGCCGATTGTCGAAGCCCGCAAGAGCGAGCGCCGCGAAACGGTGGGGAATAGCGAGGACGGCAGTGTAAATTTTTTCTTGATCATGGTCGCCAGCTAACGCGCTGGCGTGACACATTCATTAAACGTCCGAACTATTAAAAACCGACCAATAACTTTCATATTTAATACATGTTACGGCAATCAGGCCGTCATTCCCGACCGCTAGCGGACGCCCCACAACTGGTTCACTCAAAAATGGGGTTTATAAAATGGGTCGTGAAATTCTTAACCGTAAAGGCCGCCGCACACACTTGCTCCGTGCAGCAATTCTGGCTTCAGTCACCTTGCCTGGAACAGCAATTGCCGGTGACGTCGTCGGGACAATAAGCAGTGCTTCGCTGGATCGTCCAGCGCGCGGAGTGACGGTAATGATCGAAGAAACCGGTCAATCGGTCGGCACTGACCAAAACGGACGCTATTCGATGCTCGGCCTTGATGCGGGCACCTACACGCTGCTCATTGTGCAGCCAGGTTATAAAGACCAGAGAATGACAGTCACGGTGCCGCGGGAAGGTTCGGTAACCGCCGATGCCAGTATCGAGTTAGCTGGGGACGCATCAGATGGTGCCATCGTCGTCACCGGTGCACGCACGTCGCGCCTGCTGGCGATTGAACGCAAGCGCTCGCTGCCGGTCATCTCCGACATTGTCTCTTCCGACGGTATCGGCAAGCTGCCCGACTATAACACCGCCGAAGCATTGCAGCGGCTGCCGGGTATCTCGGTCGAGATTGACCAGGGCGAACCCCGTTACGTCGTCATTCGCGGTGTTGATCCCAATCTGAATCAGGTGACCATTGATGGCAATATTGTCGGTATCCCCGAGGCGGAAGGACGGCGCGTGGCGCTTGACACTATCCCCTCGGATCTGGTCGCTGCCATTGAGGTCGTGAAGACCGTTACCCCCGATTATGATGCCAATGCCATCGGTGGGTCGATCAATATCGTCACGCCTACGGCATTCGACCAGAACAAGCCGTTCACTTATCTATCCGGCCGCGGCATTTATAACGGGGCGTCTGACAAGCTCGGTTTCGCTGCCAGCGCGATGCACGGACAGACGATCGGACCGGACGAGAGCTTCGGTATTGTTGCCGGTATAAGCTATTCAAAACGGTTCATCGATAGCCAACTGGTCGATCCGCTGGGCTGGACCGAAGTTGCGGACGGTTTCTTTGCCCCTACCGGCATGCGTTATTTTGACTATTCGATCATGCGGGAACGCATTGGCGCAATCCTGAACCTCGACTGGAGGCCAAGCGATACTGTCCATCTTTATGTTCGCAATATCTACAATGAATTTACCGACGTGGAGGGACGCGACCAGTTTGATTATGACATGGATCGTGGCGACATCGCATTTCCGGCACCGAACCAGGTGACCTACTCATCGGGCCGGGCATCGCGCGAATTCCGCCAGAACGAACAGACCCAGAAGCTGTATAATATCTCCCCGGGTGCGGAATTCAGCTTCGGCAATGTCGATCTTGCGCTGAACTATACCTATGCGCACGCGCAGGAACATACACCGGTGCGCGATGATATCGAATATCGCTCGGGCAGCGTGGCAGTTTCGACCATTCTTGTCGAAGGCGAAATGCCCACGTTCGTTGATGTCGACGAAGCCTTGTTCGATCCGGCATCATTCCCGCTGCGCCGGATTCGCCTGCGTCGCGAGACAATTGACGAAGATCTTCACGCCATCAAGGCCGACATAAAAGTCAATTTTGCCGATGTGAGCGACAGCTTTGTAAAATTTGGCGTGAAATATACCGACCGGACCAAGGACCGCGACAATTATCAGGAACTTTGGGAACCGGTTGCCGCCGTCACATTTGCGGACACCGGCACGGCGCTGCCCGAAATTGCCAATTTTTATGATGGTGATTACCGATTTGGACCGGCGATGGATTATGCCGCGACCCTGGACTATTTTTTCCAGCAGAACCCCGGCTCGCTGGTTCTCGATGAAGAGACAACCGGCTTCAACGACCGTGCGTCGGATTATCGCGTCAATGAAAAAATCTACGCCGGTTATGTGATGGCCAGTTTGGAGCTGGGCGATCTGACCGCAATTGGTGGTATACGGATCGAGCGGACCGAGGGCACCTATGATGCATTCGCCATCCGCGATACCGATGGCAACGGCTCAATCACCGTGTCCGATATCGCTCCATTGAGCTTTGATCAAAACTATACCCATGTCCTGCCCAGCCTGTCTTTAAACTATCGGCCGATGCCGAATGTCGCCATTCGGGCCGCCTGGACCAACACCATTGGTCGTCCCAATTACAGCGACGTGGTGCCAACATTTGAGGAGGAGGATGGTGAAGGCGAGGCGGGCAATCCCGGGCTGGAACCCTATACATCCATGGGGCTGGATTTTTCGGCCGAATATTATCCCGATGCAGAGAGCATCCTCTCGCTCGCCATGTTCTACAAGAATATCAAGAACCCGGTTTACACGCAGCGTCTGGTTGACACCAGCTTTGCAGGGATTGATCTGCTTGGCCTGTCACAGCCACAAAATGCCAGTGATGGAGAATTGTTCGGCATAGAAGCCAATGCAGTGAGAAGGCTCACGTTTTTGCCCGCTCCGCTTGATGGTCTCGGAATTTCGGCCAATGTTACCTTTGTCGACAGCAATGTGAATGTCCCGGGGCGGACAGACGATCTGCCGTTTTTCCGCCAGTCCAAATGGATTGCCGGCGGAGCCCTGTTCTATGAAAAGGGACCGATTGAGGCGCGGGTAGCGCTAAGCTACCGCGATGCCTATCTCACCTCTGTCGGCGGAACCAGCGCGAGTGATGGCTATGCTGCAGGGCGAACCGTATTGGATGCGCGCCTGTCCTACCGTGTCATGAAGGGAGTGGAAGTTTTTGGCTCTGTTTCCAATATCACCGAGGAGCCATCGATAGGCTATCAGGCAATACGCAATCAGATAACGGCACGGGAAGCCTATGGCGTCAATGTCGATTTCGGATTCAGCGCGAGTTTCTAACCTGCAGGATCGAGCATCGGGTATGTGGCGAGCGGTCAAAATGATCGCTCGCCATTCGCCGGGATCCTAATCCAATTTCTGAAAGCAAAGGATCATATCATGATCAAAGCCTCGCGATTAGTGCTCTTGTTCGCGTTCCTGTCCGTATCTGCAAGCGCGGCTGGTCCGAACTTTGGCGAACCGGTCCTGCGTCAACATGATGGTAAAAGCGTTTCTGCCCCGGTCCAGCTCACAGCGAAGACGCTGGCCGTCTATAATGCCGCTGAAGCTGATCAGGGCGCTGCTGCGGACGAGCGCCATTTCTACGCCATCGATAACAGCACTATCGGCAAATATAGGTTGGTCGATGGTTCACCTGTCGCCCGGTGGAGCGACCTGCCTTCGCCCGGCATCGAGCATCTCAACAGCTGCTATGTCGAGGGGGCGCTCCTCTGGTGCGCCAATTCCAATTATCCCGCGGCGCCGATGGGCTCGTCCATCGAAATTTTCGATACGGAAACCTTGGAGCACCGTGCCACGCATAGCCTGGGCATGATGGAGGAAGGTTCGCTTACCTGGTTTGCGGCTACCGAAGACGGCTTTCTTGCCTCTTTTGCCCATTATGACCGGCGCGGGGTTCCCTACAAGGACCATCGCTATTCCAGCGTCGTGACTTTCGACAAGCAGTGGCGGCGAACAGGCGGATGGTTGTTCCCCAAAACCATTACCGGTCTCATGGCGCCTTACGCTGCATCTGGCGGCGCGATCGGTCCTGATGGCAGATTATATATATCAGGCCACGACCGGCCCGAAATCTATGTTCTGGAGGCACCCGCCAGCGGGCCATATCTGACCCATGTCGCCACCATCTCGCTCGAAATTGAAGGGCAGGCCTTTGCCTTTGGGCCGGCAGATAGTCAGATAATTTATGCGGTAGATCGCAAATTGGGTGTCGTGAAAGCGATAGAGTTACCCAAAATTCCATAATGCTCCGCAGAAATATTGAATCTTATCACTACGTCGCGGGAAGAGCCGCGTTATCAACATAATCGGTGAAGCAGTGCCAATTGTGCTCGGCGAACCACTGACGAATTGGCGGCGATCTTTGACGACTCTGCCTTTGAAAAATGGTGGATAAAATCGCATCTATCCGTTCCGAACGATAGAAAAAGGCGCGGCAAAGATATTGCCGCGCCTCCACCCGATTACCAATTCCGAAGCTATTAGAATCTCTTGGTCAACCTAAGCCGTCCGGTATATCCTTGCAGATCCCCGAACTGACCTTCCGCTTCCGCAGCAATTGTCCAGCCATTGCCAAACCGGTGTCCGACATTGGCTTCGATCAAATATTGGTCATTGACCCTAGAGCCAGTGGTAGCGAAATCGAGGCCACCATTGCTTACCGAAGTAAATTGCGAAGCAAGGACACTCTGGGTGTCACCGAAATGATGCAGACCCGATGCGCGAAGCTGGAGAAATGTTCCCTGATCCCATGCATGATCCACCACCGCGCCATAGCCGATGGTGAAGCGATCCGCTGTCACACCGCTAATGTCCAGTGAAGTGTCCGCCGTGTTGCCGATATTGAACCCATCTTGATGGACGGTTTCCCAGGCACCGAGGATATAGGGTTTTACCGGCCAGCTTTTGCCACTGGTTCCGTCGATCTGGAACCGTGCAACCGCACTGAAGCTATTGATATTGGTTGATGCCGATTGCTGAACGGCAAGACCAATCGCGGGCGCATCGATATTCATGTCAATATCGTTTGAGCCGGTAGCAAAGCCAAGAGCGCCGTCGAATCGGGCATTCAGACCCGGTCCCTCTGGGTTGAGGCCAACTGTGCCGTGCGCGCCCAACCGGAAAATCTCGCTTGTCACGCGATCAGAACCGAATCCGGTCGTGTCCGAGGTCAGGCGGGCATAACCGCCTGCTATGCCAAAGGTAACCGGTCCCGAGCCGAGAGCGGATACGCCGGTCGCAATTTCAAATCCATTGGTGTTGAAACCGATATTGTTGAAACCGCCGTTCTGATCGACATGATTGAACTGCATGCTGCCCCAGACATTTGTCCCGTTTCTTGCTGGCGTCTTCGAACTGCCTGCTGCTCCGTTTTGCATAGTGTCGGGGTTTTGACCCTGGACATTTTGCTGGTTGAGCAAATCCGTCATGAACGCGAGCTGTGAATTTTGAAAAACCTGAATACCGACATCCGCGATTTCCGGGCTTAATTGATCCAGACTAGCCCCCAGATCACCCGCATTGTCCAAAAATGCCAGTTCATTGCCAATGTCGGTCAGGCCACCGTTTAATTCGCCGTTAGCCAGCTGGGCGGTCAGATTATTGGCAAGCGCTATCTGGTTGGGCGTCAATCCGTCGATCATTGCTGCATCAATGATGCTGCTTGTCAGATTGACATCAAATGTATTGCCATCGAGTTCAATCGCTCGCGATACGAGCAGTCCGCTCTCCAAGCCTGTCACCGTATCGAAATTGCCTGCGAGAGCGATACCGCCATTGATCAGCGTTATACTGTCTGCAAAAACATCGGCTCCGGTTAGATCCAATGTGCCGGCAAGCGCCACCCCGCCTGTAACGGTGAGCAAATCGCTAGATACCGGTCCGCTCAAATCAAAGGCGATGGTGCTAGTTGGTGATTGAAGCAGATTGCCGTCAATATCCACCGTAGCGCCATCGTTCGACACGACCGTGAATTCACCTGCGTTGTTGAGATCGCCGATGATCGCCGCTCCGCCGACAGCCCGAAGGCTTGCACCGCTATTGATAGCGACATCATTCGATTGCAACGAGCCGGACAGGATATGACTCCCGGCGGAGAAATTGGCTGCGGTCAGACCGATATGGTTGCCGGCGATCGTATAGCTGCCGTTATTGAAATTATATGTTTCGAACTCCGCGATCCGGTCGGCAGGGTCGCCGCTATTGTCGATGACCTCGCCCGCCGCGTCGAAGTTGATTGTGTCAAATCCATCGCCACCACGCAGGTCTCCATTGACCGTACTGCCGAGTCCCAAGGTCAGGATATCGTCGCCTTGATAGGTGCTGATCCCGTTATTGACAGTGCCAAAAATGGTCAGATTATCATTGGAAGTGTTGCTACCGCCCTGCGCCAATGTGGAAATCCCGATATTACCCAAGCCACCGCCTGAAACAGTCTGTCCTGTGCCGAGGGTAAAGACCGTTCCATTGAGGGTGTTGGTACGAATGCCGTTCGAGCCGCCACTGACATCTCCCGTTACATTAAGCGTCAGATCACCGTTGCCTGCGTCAATGGCAATGCCAACCCCGTTCATCGCAATGACATTGCCGACTGTCACGGATGTATTGCCCGATCCACTGTTCGTAACCGAAAGACCAAAATTGCCCGCTGCGATATCGTCAACCGTGACCGATATATCGGCGGTGTTCAGGACATTGTCATTGGTTATAATGACGCCTGATTGAGTTGCAGAAATTACATTGGCCATCGAAACGTCAATCGCGCCCAAACCAAAATTCTGGATACGAGCACCGATGGTTTCGCCTTTAACGGTGCCGGTCGCCGTTACCGATATATTGCCGGTTGTACCGACCTCGCCGACTCGGACTCTTATCCCACCATCATTCACGCCGGTGACGTCAGTTGCAACCACAGTGAGGTCACCGAAACCGTTGTTGATTGCTTCAATTCCGTCATCACCACCAGTAACCAAGCCGGTTGCGGTGACAGACATGTCCAATCCCTGTGTAGTCGCCAATATGCCGTCGCCGGTCCCACCGGTAACGGTCCCGGCCTCGATGATCAGATCTGCGGTGCCGTTGTTATTGGCTCTAATACCATGCTGCCCACCAATGATATCGCCGCCAGCAATGACCGAAACATTTCCCGTTCCATTGGAATTATTGTTGTCGGCGTTGATGCCATCACTCAAGGTACCGTTAACACCAGCTGTCGATATGCTGATCGCGCCCGTGCCATTATTGTAGGCAGTAATACCGCCTTCACCGCCCGACACGTCCCCAGTCGCAGCGATGGTGATATCGGTTACATTGTCACTGTCACCGATGGCTGCAACTATGGCATTGTTAACAACTGCGGTGACGCCAGCCACCTCAATGTTAATCTGCCCAAGACCGCGGCTAGTGGCGGCAACGCCCGTTTTACCGCCAAAAACGTCGCCCGTCGCTGCAATCGAAATATCGCCACCGCCATCGGCACCTATGCCCACCTCGCTGGTGCCGGTTACATTGCCTGCATCAACCGAAATAGTGCCAGTTCCTGCTGTCGCTGCTAAAATTCCATCGCTTCCGCCCGTTACGTCTCCGGTCGCGCTGACCGAAATCCCCTCAACATTGGCAATATTCTGGATCACCGCGCCGATACCAAATTTGGTCGCGCCCGCTACATTAGCTGCGGAAATATTGAGACCTCCCAGCCCATCTGTACCGGCTTGAATGCCGGAACCGCCACCACTCACATCGCCGGTTGCCGAGATGCTAATCTGGTTAGCATTGAAATTGTTTGTGTTAATCGCACTAATACCCGCGTCCGCCGTACCTGTCGCATTATTGGCAATCACCGAAATGCGGCCCAAGCCATCATTCTCGACATAAATCCCGGTCTCGCCGCCGGTAGCTGAATTGACGACCTCGACCGCAATATTGCCGCCAGTTAGGTCACTATTCAGGACTGTAACGCCGTTCCGGGATGATCCGTCGGCGTTGAAGGCCGAAATGGTTACATTTCCTGTCCCCGCATTGTTGACCAGAATGCCGTTTTCACCGCCGGCCGTATTGACTTCGCTCACGATCGTGATGTCGCCTGTATTGACATTGTTGGAAATGTTCGCCTCAATACCATTGGCGTTGAGGCCGACTGTATTTGATGACCGGATAAATAAATCACCCAGGCCTTCATGATTTGCCAAAATACCGATATTTTCGCCAACAATGCTTCCGGCATTGAAGATGTTGAGATTCCCGACGCCACCCATAATCCGGACATCAACACCATCATCGCTGCCGTCGATAATTGACCCGACATTGATAATGTTCAGGGTCTGATTGCCATTACCTGTCATATGGACTGCATCACCGATGTCGCTCGCTACTGTTGTTGCTGTCAGCGGACTACCGATATTCAGAGTAACATCGTCACGGTCGGTTTCGATGGGGTCTATCACCACCGGTGCCGGGGCAACGCAGGTCGCGGTGCCCCCATTGACCAGGGGATTGGGCGCGCATTCGTCCGGCAAGACCTGACTAAAAGCCGAGCCAGCCATAATCATGGTGATGACGCCAACCGATGTTGAAGCCAGAAACTTCCGAACCATGCCGGCTTTTTGCCTGGACGACGCCGTGCCGGATAATGCAGTATAATTGATATCTTTCATTTGGTTTCTCCATAATAATATCTAGCCACCCGATCAGTAATACTTAAATAAATATCGATATTAGGTGTCTCATTAAGGAGGATCTGGAGGGTATATATTGTACGATCAATATCTATAAAGTACCAGGCGAGTCTCAATTGTATCAATTGTATGGCAAGCGAGTCAGCAGTGTGTCGTTCTGGGAGTCTGGCCGGTTTTGCGGCCAGTCCAGTTCAAAGACGGATTTTGAAAATGCAAAAATGACGGGTGACGCAGCCACGGGGATGGCGCGTCACCCGTCGTGGGGTCGATTGAAGAAGCGGGTGTAATTCTTCAATCTATATTACCGGTGTGTCGCGACACCGGATCTGTTTTTGCTCAAAATATTAGGCTGGATTTCAGTCGCTGGTACGAACCCTCGGCGTGGTCACCCGTGGAGCCACTTTGACGGGCTTGCGATTGTCAGGACTGGTGTTTGTACGAGCAGGAATTTTTGATTTATCTCCGCCTTTGCGCGTGTTCACGCTCGAATGGGGCGTCGTGGCTATCTTGCTCGCAAGACAGCGAAGAGAGACCGGATAGACCAGCGTACTGGTCTTAGCGCTATAAGGCTTGTTAAAATTTGGCGTCGTCGTCGCCAGATCGGGCCGGGTAACCACGGCGTTCATCGAGAAAGACACTCTTGCCGGGACCACCCAGTCCTGGGACAATATCGATTCCCTTGACTTGCCGTGCGTCATCTTCTCGTCGAGATTCGATTGGCACAGACCGGTCGGACTGATGAGACCGGTCCAAACAACCTCGTCCAAATTAATGGTAGGAGAAAGATCCATATTCAAGGTTCTGTTGTTTCCGCCACCAAGCGTAGCTTTATTGGGCCGATAGCTCCAGAACTGCGGATCCGGTGCTTCGAAAGCATCCGCGTCATGTCCAGCTTCGACTACAACTGTCCAAATCCGCTTGCCCGATTCCGCTTCGACTTTAATCGCAAGCGCGAATCTATGGTCTTTGGTTTTTATGCCCGTGTAGCCGCTTCCGTCGGAGGCGATCTCGATCTCTTTGATGTCGACACCGTCTTTTGTCAGTTCAACCTTGTCTATCCAGTCCTTGGCAAACGCACTGTCGCACGTGGCAGTCATCGCGGTAACGCCGATGCCAGCTAAAAATATGGTGTTGATCTTCATCTCAAGTCTCCTTCAAATCCAATCGGCCTTGCGCCGTCGCTTGAAGAATAGATGAAGCATTATCTTGTCATCTGGATGTCGATATCGGTTTCAATCGTACCATTTACAGCGGGTGCTGATACAATTGGTACATTTCAGAACATCGTTTTGATACGCAGTCATGCTTTATTGTGGTAGATCAAGACTCTAACGGCGATGTCGCGACGATCAAAATACGGATGGGCATGACAAAAAAGATTGAAAAAATCGATGGCAAGCCTGAGCTGCGCGGCGAGAGAGGCCAGGCAAAAGCAAAAGAAATCGTGGCGATTAATGACGTGATCGATGCGCTGGATATTGCGCTCGTACTTTACGATGCCGATCTGAACTACGTCAGTTGCAACGAAAAATATCACCAGATTTTCTACAACGGGCAAGCACCGGCGCCGGAAGTCGGAGAGAATGTCTCTGTAGCAATCGAGCGATTGATGGCATCCGGCTTCTATGCTGTGCCGAACAACATGGTCGAGCAAGATTTTCTGGATGCCATGATCGGCCACATAAATTCCTACGTAAAAGATGTTCCTGTGGAAACGAGTTCCGGTCTTGTTCTGAGCCTTTCGGTCCACAAGCCGGTGACGCAGGGTTATTTGATTGGCTACGCAGACATGACCGAGCGATATCATGCGAAAATTGCTCTGGAACGTCGATGCGCAGAATCGGAGCAGGCAAAAGCCAGCTATCAGGAAGCGCTTGAAGCGCTGGACGATGGTCTTGCACTCTGGGATTCCGACTTGCGCTTCGTCATGGGAAATCAACGTGGCCTCGATATGCTTTATCCTGGCGATCTCAAGAGGCCACAACTTGGCGATTCATTTGAGATGCTTGTCGAAAGGCAGGCGCGCGCCGGTGTATATTCCATACCCGAAGGAATGTCCTTCGAGGATATTTCGAGCGGGTGGATCGCAGCTACGAAGGCCCACGAGAAGGACGTGGATTTGGGGCTGGCCGATGGAATGTTTCTGGAGGCGTCGTCGCACGAAACCACTTTCGATGGATATTTGCATGTATTTAAAGATGTGACGGAAAAACATCGCGCGGAGGAAAACAGGCTCGTAACCGTCAATGACGTGATTCAGACATTGGATATAGGATTGGTTCTTTGGGATTCAGAAATGAATTTCATAATGAACAATGACAAGCATATCGACATGTTTCACTCAAATAACCCTATTCCCCAGGTTGGGGAAAATCTTGTCGGTATAATACAACGTTTACTGGCTGACGGCTTCATCATGGTGCCCCAAGGCGTGACGGACAAAGCCTATATTGATGCCTGCGTGACGGTGATAAAAAATTATAGAAAAAATACGATAATGAGAATGGCCGATGGTCGTATTTTCAATTCTTCGATCCATAAAACGGCACTGGGCGGATATCTGAATGCATTCACGGATATAACGGAGCAGCGAAAAATCGAAGAAGAACTGCAACGTCAGCGCGAAATCACGCATCAGAATGAGAAGCTTTCAGCATTGGGGGAGCTGTTGGCAGGCGTTGCCCATGAACTGAATAACCCGCTTTCCATAGTCGTTGGTTACGCACAGATGCTTGAAGGACGATTTGATGATCCAGTCCTGAACAATCGTGTTTCACGCATCAGTCAGGCTGCCGACCGAAGCGCAAAAATTGTCAAAACCTTTCTGGCCATGGCCCGGCAACGCCCGACCAAAATCGAGCAATGTTCGTTGAATGAAGCGGTGCTGATGGCGCTCGAGATGGCCGGTTACGGCCTCCGCTCCAACGGCAATCAGATCATATTGGATTTCGATGAAAACCTGCCGTTGGTTTCGGCTGATATCGATCAATTGGCGCAGGTGTTCACCAATCTTATCGTCAACGCGGAACATGCCCTGGCCGATAAGAAGCAGGATGGCCGATTGGAACTGCGAAGCCATTACGATAGAAAAACCGACCATTCGGTTGTTGAGGTTCGTGACAATGGCTCAGGCATTGCAAATGATATACAGGCACAGATTTTTGAGCCATTTTTCACGACCAAGGATGTCGGGGCAGGAACGGGTATCGGCCTGGCATTTTGCCATCGGATCATCGATACCCATGGAGGTTTTTTGACCGTCCAGTCCGACGTCGGGAAAGGGACAAGCTTCTTTGTCGAACTGCGCTCGGTAAAGAATGATCCAGAGGGGCAAGACGATGCCGTCTCGGCGGTGACAGATCACAAGGTTTATAATATCCTCGTGGTTGATGATGAGGAAGGGGTGGCAGAACTTGTTCGCGATGTTCTGCAAGACAAGGGTCATATCGTCACGGTCTCGACTGATGCGAGAGAATCTTTGAAGCTGATGAAACAGCGGTCTTTCGACGTGATCCTGAGTGACTTTAAAATGCCGGGACTGGATGGCGCGGGATTTTTCCAGATCATTCAGGACGAGATGCCTCATTATGCTCAGCGGGTTGGTTATATTACGGGGGATGCAATGGGTAAGAAGGTCGCCCGTTTCTTCGAAGACACGCGACGCCCCTATATTGAGAAGCCAATATCTACCCTTGAACTGATCGAATTTGTTGATCGGCTCGGTGGTGTGAGGGAGAAAGCGAATGAGTAAGCGAGCCACGCGGATCATTGTGTGTGACGACGAGATCCATTTGCGTGAGATGATATGCGAATATCTGACCGAGCGCGGATTTGTTTCCGCTCAGGCCTCGGACGCGAAAATGCTGTTGGCTGCCGTCGCAGTCGAAGAGCCGGATCTTATCATTCTTGACGTCAATATGCCCGGTATGGATGGACTATCGGCGCTCCGCGAATTGCGCATGTCATCGACCGTCCCGATCATCATGCTGACAGCAGCGGTCGATGTTATCGACAGGGTTTTGGGGCTGGAGATGGGCGCTGACGATTATGTCGGAAAACCCGTTGATCTGCGGGAGCTCGAAGCCCGTATCAAGGCCGCGCTGCGGCGGCAGACCTTCAGCAGCGAGGAAGCGAAGAAAAAGGTCCGGATAGATGGAACCGTGGCCATCGGACAATGCCGGCTGGATATTGACGGAGCAAAACTCTACGGTGCCGATGGCCTTGAAGTCGCAATTACGGCGATGGAATTCAGTCTGCTTCGGGTCTTTGCGGAAAACCGAGGTCGAATCCTGAACCGCGATCAGCTGCTTGAACAGGCGCATGACAGAGGTTGGGAGCCATTCGATCGGTCGATTGATCTTCGGATTTCCCGAATTCGCCGCAAGATAGAGGTCAATCCCACCAAACCGGAAGTGATCCGTACCGTTCGCGGTTTGGGCTATGTTTTCGAGTGAGCGATATCCGTTGGTGATCTAATTTGTCAGGCGTCAGATATCTGATCGTCCGGCGACTGCCGGGCTTTTAGGCCGCCATGCCCTTGGCAGGCGATAACGTCTGTCACCTCGTCTCCGAGTTCAAAGGTGGTACCATCGGCACATTCTACTTTGCGTAATGGCCGTAGCGGACGTGCCAAGAAAGTGTTTTTTGAATCTGAGCCAGTCGTCAATATCGCAAGGGCAGACAGGATATGGTTACGCATTATTTTTTCGCTTTTTACTAGCGTCTCTCCAGTGGATTCATATCCATCACAACAGGGTCGCGTTTGTATCCGCGACCCTGTTGGCTGGTCCTGAAGCCGGCACACAGGAGAAACGCAACTATGTGTAGCCGCTTCGGGAAAGGCCAGTTCTGGATTTGCTAGCTATCAAGGCATGACTGCAAAAGCGCGGCATCCGGATTGCTCGCGCCGGACCCGAATTCTGCATAGCAGCCCGCGGTCCACGCCGGTGCCTTGTTGTCGAAACCATTGGATTGTGCTGCGCCATTGGCCTGTACCCTGACACCGCGCGGCCTTGCCAAACGTGGTTTAACCGTGCGCAGCTTCGGCTTAGGCTGAACCGTCGGTGTGGTATCCGCGGCAGAAGCGCGAGCTGCCCTATCCTGAGCCTGTACCGGTGCAACAGAGAAAGCTGACACCAGCGCAATGGTGGTGAGCGAGCAAATTACCTTAATTCTAGTCATCCAAATTCTCCATTGGGTCATTTAAGTGCCGCCAGCCTTCCAGCGGACAATCCCAAGATGGAGTGCGAACTTTTCTAAACTATGTTGTGGGAAGTCTCAATTGTATCAAAATAGTCAGCAAAATCCGTACCTGTACATTTGATACCAAATGGCTGTGTTCGCGATGTCGTAGCCTTACAAAAGCTCTCCATAGTTGCTCCGTCAAACGGTCGGATTGTCCGATCCGTAAATCTGGAAGAAACTTGATATGGTGGTTGTCGCTCACAAATGGATACGGAACCTCGCGAATTCCAACGGGACCGGGAGATTGCCGGAACCCGTTAATGACAATGGCGCACTCGAAGACCTGGCGAACTATGTAAAGGATAGCGGCGCCTATGCCAGTGCTGAATATCAGTCGGCGGGAACCCGGATGTGGTGGTTACCTTGAACATCTGGGATTCTTACAGCTGTGATGATGATATTATAATATTTGCTTATCCATGCAGCCAATCTGGATATTGACCGCGGACGGGGACGTTTTCCCTGTCGAATAGTCTCCGCAACCGCTGGCTAGTTTGCGGAATGATAGGTTTTGAAGTTTCTTCACAAAAAACGGGAAATTCCAAAGCGTCGAGCGAACGAAATTCGACACAGGTCGATCCCGCGACAGTCCGAAGCTCGATCCGGCAATATCTAATATTCGGTAGCGGTCGCTAATCCCGTGCAGCCTGTTTTACTTGTATGTCCGGCGCATTTTGCCATCCGCCACCCAGCGCTTTGAACAGGCTGACTTGCGCAGAAAGCCGGTCTGCCCCGGCCGCTGCCGCCGCTGCGCGTGCCGATGCCCTGTCCTTTTCAGAATCGAGAAGCTGGAACAAATTGTCTGCGCCATAATCATAACGCAAGCGCGAAATATGGGCGGCGCTTTCGCTGGCAGCCAATGCCTTCTCGAGCGAGGCTTCGCGTTCGAGCGCCCCGGTGAGCCGCGCCAATGCTTGCTCGGTTTCCTGAAGCGCAGTTAAAATGACCTTGTCAAACTGCGCCAGCGATCCGTCGGCAACGGCTTCCGACTGTCGTACCCTGGCACGGGCGGCATTATTGAAAGGAAAATTCCAGCTGATCAGCGGTCCGACGGAATAGCCAATGGCATCGCCCGTGGTCAGATCACTGGTCCCGTTTGCGCCTAGCGACAGGCTGCCCAGCAGGGTAATGGAGGGATAAAGCTGTGCTGTTGCAACGCCGATCCGCGCGATATCGCCCGCCAATTGCCGTTCGGCCTCCCGGATATCGGGGCGGCGGGCAAGCAATGTGCGACCGTCGCCGACCGGAATTGCCGTATCAATCTTTGGCAAGGCGTCACAGGCGGCGGCCTCACTGTCGGCCTCGGCCGGAGGATCACCGGTCAAAACCGCAAGCGCGTATAAGGATGCGCGGCGTTCGGCCTCGAATTGGGGTATTTGCGCGCGGGTTTGTTCCAGCAGCAAGGTGGCGCTGTCCATGTCCCGGCGATTGGCGCGACCACCCTGCAGAAGCCGTTGCGTGAGATCCTGGGTTTTCTCCTGCAGCTTCGCTGTTTCCCTGGCAACCCGTGCCTGGACCGCGAAGGAGCAGGCAAGCATATAGGTTCGCGCGGTTTCGGCCGCGATCGAAACACGGGCGGCATCGAGGGTCGCCTGTGCGACCTGTGAATCGGATCGGGCAGCCTCGATCGACCGGCTGACACCGCCGAACAGATCGACTTCATAGGAAGCATCAAACCCGACCGAGAAATAATCATATGTCACGGCATCTGAATCACCGGCCGACGTGCTGGAGGCAGCGGTCCGGTTTCGGGTCGCCGATGAACTGGCCGTTGTCACCGGCAGTCGTCCTGCTCCGGTTTCCGCGAGCAAGGCGCGGGTTCTCTGCAAATTGGCTGCAGCGATGCGCAGGTCGATATTGTTGCGCAAAGCCTTTTCAACCAGCCTGTCGAGTATCGGGTCATTAAATAGCTGCCACCATTTCTCGGGCAGTTCCGCGACGACAATATTGGCGTTGTCCCGGGTTTCGGTCAGCGAGGCCGAGTCATCCGACAGCGCCGCTGGCGGCCGGTAATCCGGCCCCACGGTGCAGGCAGACAATCCGGCAACCGAGAGCGCTATCCCGATTTTTCTCATCATTCTCCTGTCTCCGTGGCGGGCGTTGCGGGCTGGCCGGGATCAGTCCGTGTCCGGGAGAATCTGTCTCCCAGCTTGCGTGCGATGACGTAAAAGCTGGGCGTGAACAACAAACCAAAAATCGTTACGCCGATCATCCCGAAAAACACGGCAACACCCAGAGCCTGGCGCATTTCTGATCCCGGTCCGGAACCGACAACCAATGGCAGCACGCCGAGAATGAAGGCAAAAGACGTCATCAAGATAGGCCGCAGGCGCTGCGCAGCGGCCTTGCGGGCAGCTTCCAGCAATTCCATTCCCGCATCTTCATTCTGCTTCGCAAATTCCACGATCAGAATGGCATTTTTGGCCGCGAGGCCGATCAAGACTACCAGCCCGATCTGGGTCAGGATATTATTGTCCAATCCCATCAAATTAATGCCCAGAATAGCGGCCAACAGACACATCGGGACAATCAGAATGACGGCAAGCGGCAGCACGAGACTCTCATATTGTGCAGCCAGCAGCAGGAAAATGAAGATAACGGCCAGCGCGAATATCAGCGTGGCGGTATTGCCCGCCTGCTTTTGCTGGTAGGCCAGTTCCGTCCACTCGTAGTTGAAGCCCTGCGGCATGATTTCCGCAGCGAGCCTTTCCATGGTTTCGAGCGATTGTCCGCTGGAAAATCCATTCACGGTATCGCCCTGCAATTCTGCCGATGGATAGAGATTATAACGCACAACGCGGTAGGCGCCGCTGTCGTTCTTCAGCGTCATGACGGCATCCAGCGGCACCATATTGCCGGCAGCAGATCGGGTTTTCAGCCTGCCGACATCGCTCACCTGATCGCGGTGGGCGGCGTCGGCCTGGGCGGTCACGCGAAAGGTTCGGCCAAGATAATTGAAGTCGTTGATATAGGTCGAACCAAGATAGGTACCCAAAGTCGAGAAGATATTCTCGACCGGCACACCCAGTTGCTCCGCCCGTTCCCGGTCAATATCGGCAAACAGTCTCGGCGTGTTGGTGTTGAATGTGGTGAAGGCAGAGGTCAGTCCTTCCTCCGCATTGGCCGCCATCATCATTTTCATGGTGACGTCCTGAAGCGCCTTCAGTCCTGTGCCGCTGCGATCTTCGACAATCATTTTCCAGCCACCGCCGGTTCCGATACCTCTCACCGGTGGGGGCGGAACGATCAGGATATTGCCGGCGGTGATCGATGACAGGGCTCCGCGCAGTTCATTGGCAACATTCTCTGAATCGCTACGCTGATCATGGTCTTTCAAGGGAATGAACATAGTTGCGGCATTGGGAGCGACACTGAAGGTCGCTCCATCGAGTCCGGCCATTGCGACAGTCGCCTTGACGGCCTTGTTCTCCAGCGCAATTTTCTGGGCTTGCAATAGGATTTCGTCCGTGCGCTGCAAGGAAGCGCCGGGGGGCATTTGGACGATACCAATGAGAAAGCCCTGATCCTGAGCCGGAATGAAGCCGGTCGGTGTTTCTGTAAAGCGCCACGCGGTCATGCCGATCAGCAAGGCATAAACTACAGAAACAACCAGCAACATACGCACAGCGCGCCCCGTCAGCCTGCCGTAGCGCGCCGACAGGTTGTCGAATCCGCGGTTGAACCCTCGAGAAAAACGCCCTGGCATGCCGCGCCATCCGTCCTGCAGTTCGGTTTCCTGCTTTGGCTTCAACAGGAGTGCCGCAATAGCGGGAGACAATGTCAGGGAGACGAATGCAGAAATGATTGTCGCGCTTACAATTGTCAGGGCGAATTGCTGATAAAATTGCCCGGAAATTCCTGGAATGAATGCGGTTGGAATGAAAACGCCGGCAAGAACCAGTGCGATGGCAATCAGCGCGCCCGACACTTCATGCATGGTTTCATGCGCAGCGGCGAGAGGGCTCAGCCCCTGTTCTTCCATCAGGCGCTCGATATTTTCGACAACGACAATCGCGTCATCGACCACGATTCCGATCGCCAGGACCATGCCGAATAGCGACAGGTTGTTCAGGGAAAAGCCAAAGGCAGCAAGCATTGCCAGCGATCCGATCAGCGATACCGGAATGGCGATGATCGGGATGATTGCCGCTCTCCAGCTTTGCAGGAACAGCAGCACGACGATGGCGACCAGGATGATCGCTTCTATCAGTGTATCTTGCACCGCTTCGATGGATGCTTCGATATATTCGGTCGGGTTATACGGAATTTCATAGGTCATGCCCGGAGGAAAGCCGTCAGACACCCGCTCCAGCTCCGCCTTGACCGCTTCTGCGGTTGCCAGCGCGTTGGAGCCGGGCAATTGGGTAATGCCGACCGCGGTGGTCGGCTTGCCTTTGAGATAGGCATTGATGCTGTAATCCTGGGCGCCGAGCTCGATCCGTGCGACATCGCGTAGCCGGGTAAGGCGGCCTTGGTCGTCGCGTTTTACAATGATCGCGCCAAATTGTTCCGGGTTGGAAAGCCGTCCTTCGGCCTGTATGTTCAACTGGAAAGCGGTACCGCCTTCGTTAAACGGTGGCTGACCGATCGAGCCGGCCGACACCTGGGCATTTTGTGCGCTGATGGAGCTGGTAATTTCGTCCACGGTCAAATTGCGGGCGGCCGCCCGGTCCGGATCGATCCACACCCGCATATTATAATCACGTCCGCCAAATTGCCGAACCCCGCCAACACCGGGAATGCGCAACAGACGGTCAATGACCTGCAATTTGACATAATTGGAAATATATTGCTGCGACAGCGATCCATCGCTGGAATAGAAGGTCGAGACCAGCAATATGTCCGGAGAATCCTTGAGGACCGTAACACCGATTTGGCGAACTTCCGTCGGGAGGCGCGGTTCTGCGGTTGAAACCCTGTTCTGGACCAGAACCTGTGCCTGATCGACATCGACCCCTTGAGCAAAGGTTACCGTGATCGACAAATTGCCGTCACCGGTTGAAGAGGAAGACATGTAAATCATGTCCTCGACGCCGTTGATCGATTCTTCCAGCGGTGCGGCGACGGTCTCCGCCAGTGTCTCTGCAGTGGCGCCGGGAAAATTGGCGCTCACGATGACCGTTGGCGGAGCGATTTCCGGATATTGTGCTACCGGCAAGCCGGGATAGGCGATGATCCCGAATATGACGATCAGGATGGATAATACGGTGGCGAATATCGGACGATCGATAAAGAAATGGGAGAATTTCATCTATTCTCCCGCCGGCTTCGCTTCGGTGGGCGGTGGTGCTTTCAACGGGACCGAAACGGGGGCCGTATTTTCTGACCGTGGCTTCATTTCGATAAGCTTGGTTTTGACCTCAGCACCCGGTCGCAAGCCGGCTAGACCATCAAGCACGACTTTCTCGGTCGGTGCGATGCCGTCGCGGATGACGCGCAAGCCTTCAACCAGCGGCCCGGTTTCGACCACGCGCTGCTCGACCTTGCCATCCTTGCCGATGACGTAGAGCAGCTTGCGGGTCTGGTCGGCGACGATCGATTCATCGGGCACGAGCAGGGCGTCATATGTTCCGGAGCCGAGCAAGCGGGCTCGCCCGAACATGCCCGGAACCAGGAATCCGTCTGGATTCTGTACTTCCGCATGGGCACGAATGGTTCCCGAATCCGGGTCGATGGCATTATCGACAAAGGTCATGCGACCCCGCCATTTATACCCGCTGTCATCGGCCAGCTGAATTTCAACCGGATTTTGTGCATAGCGCGATGAGCGCCGCTCGCCCCTTAGATCCTGACGGATATATTTGAGGTAGAAACTTTCCGCCCCTTCAAAGCTGAAATATATCGGGTTGACGGTTCCCACCCGGGTCAGAAGTGTTTGGCCAGCGACGACCGTGTCGCCCAGCGCGACCCGTTTGTCGGAAATCCGGCCGGTGATCGGAGAACGAACCATCGTATAGGAAAGTTGCAATTTTGCTTCATTCAGTTGTGCGGCAGCAGCACTGCGTGAAGCAACTGCGGTGCGATAGGCCGCCTGCTTTTGTTCATATTCTTCTTTGCTTACCGCCTCGAACGCAAGCAACTCCCGCGCCCGCTCCATTTCCGTCCGGGCGTTGGTCACCGTTGCTTCGATTTGCGTGATTTGCGCCTGCGCCTCTGCCACCGCATTGCGGAAAGTCCGTTGATCAATCACGAACAGCAATTGCCCC
Organism: uncultured Sphingorhabdus sp.; assembly: GCA_905479715.1. Classification (GTDB taxonomy): domain Bacteria; phylum Pseudomonadota; class Alphaproteobacteria; order Sphingomonadales; family Sphingomonadaceae; genus Parasphingorhabdus. The sequence continues at coordinate 4,110 of CAJQNR010000119.1, read as the reverse complement.
TTCCGGACCTCGACACCTTCGCGAAACGCGACGCGCTCGATCGTGCCGGATACCTGCGGCATGATTTCGACATCCTGGATGGCTTCAAACCGGCCGATAAACTCATCCCAGTCAACAACCTCGCGCTGCAACGGAACAGCTACCGAGACGGTTTTCGGCGGTGGTGCCTGGGGGGGCGGATCACCACAAGCGACGACCAGCAACAATGACATCAGCCCCATGATGGATTTGATAGGGCGGATCATCTTGTCATTGCGGGGGAGATTCATGGGGCGAGGTGATCCAATGAACTGTTAAATGATAGGGGGTCGTTGCTAGCCGGTCAGGTAACTTTGTTTATGCTGCATTGCAACATAGTTCTGATTTGTCCGCTAAGGCAAATTCTTTTCCGGGGCAGCCGACGGTCCGCAAACGGCCGGGGAAGCAATATTGTACCCGAGGTCCACCGATCCTGAAATCGGGTCCATCTGCCTGTGTCGCAATGGCGCTGGCCCGGAAAATGTCTGAAATGGTGCGGTCGAGAAGACTCGAACTTCCACGGGATATTATCCCACAGCGACCTCAACGCTGCGCGTCTACCAATTCCGCCACGACCGCACTGTCTCTAGCTTGGGACACTTGTGTCCCGGGTAGGCGCGAGCCCTTAGCAAAGGGGGTAGGCAGCCGCAACAGATATTCGTCGCTGCCCAGCTTTGCTGTTAACCGGTGTCGTGATTTTGTCTCGAAACCGCACAATATCGGCTATCGCACCGGTCATACCGGCAAAAGCAGCGCCAAATAGCGTCGTTAACTGTCTATTTACCTTGTTCATGCCCGTGCTGCTCGCCTTAACTCCGGTTCATGGACAGTCTGCTTGTGATGTTTTTTCTGCTTGGTGCCGTGCCCGACGGGCCGTCACCGGAGGCGTCCGGTGAGCGGTCCCGCGCGCAGGCCGTGGCGAGCGCCCGAATCCTGCGAGGCGAAGAGATATATTTCGGAAGGCCCGCGAGCCGGGACATCGGGAGAGCCAGCGGCGGCAGCGTCCTGTTCGCGCCGATCCGGTCTGCGGGCGAGATTGCCGGCGAGGATGGCCGGAAAATCCGGCTCGAGGAATTTCACTGATCCGCGGGGGCGGCGGGACTATTCCCTTATCTTGTCGGCCCATCCGACTTCGAGCTGGCTGGCGGAGCGGGGCACATCAAGCTTGGCTTCGTTGAAATTTATCTTCGCGCCGGGAGCCAGCGATCCCGCCGGCGCTTTCATTTTCCAGCTATAGACAATCCGGCCGCTGGCATCGCGCAGGACTACCAGCATTGGCGGGACGGTCTGGTCGCTTGTCGTCGGGTTTATGATCGTCCCGCTGGCGGCGAAATATTCGGTGCCGTCCGGCAGCGTGCGGCGGTCCTGCTTCTGGCTCAGTTCGATGAGCAGCGGCGTTTCTTCGACCGAAGCAAATTGATAGCCGGACAGCCATTGCGGCGTTCCGAACATATAAAGCGCAACACCCGATGCGACGATGACCGCAGCAAAGGCAAAGGCGGCGATGGTCCATAATTTTGCCGGATTCCGGCGCGGCTTGAATGGCGGTTCATGCGCAAAACTGCTCGCGTCTGCTCCATGGTCGGGCGGAACCGAAATCGGCGGCGGTGGTGCCGAACGGCTGACCGGAGAGGCCGGCGGCGCGGCCTCCCAATTGTCGTCGGCAGCCGGTTCCGTTTTGATCGCAGGTGCGGCCGGATTGGTGGCTTCCGCCGCGACCAGTTCTTTCTCCGGAATCGCGGCTTCCTGAAACCAGCTATGGCGACAGGACGCGCAGCGTACCGAACGGCCATTGAGCCCAATGGCGCTGTCGGGCACGAGATAACGGGTTTTACAAGCCGGGCAGTTCAAAATCATGACATCACCTCTAAACACGCCATGACGGCAAACTGCAAGTGGCTGCATCGCTGATTTGAGACCGAATCCTTTTTTTTCGCGTTTTCCCGCAAAATAAGAGTCGCGTCGGAGATAGCGGAGTTGATTTGGAAGGTCTTCCCGGCCTATTGGTTCCGGGGCCCCGCAATATGCGGCCAGGATATTGGAATGTAGCTGATAAATGGACGAAATTGTTCGATTTGAAAATGTTGGTCTGCGCTACGGTGCGGGCGCAGAAACCTTGGCCGATCTCAATTTCACCCTTTATCCGGGCAGTTTTTATTTCCTCACCGGTGCGTCGGGTGCGGGAAAAACATCGCTGCTGAAACTGCTGTATCTGTCACAGCGTCCCAGCCGCGGCGTGATCCGGCTTTTCGGCGAAGATGCGGTCACCATGCCGCGCGAGCGCCTGCCCGGATTTCGGCGCCGGATCGGGGTGGTCTTTCAGGATTTCCGTCTCGTTCCGCACCTCTCCGCATTTGACAATATTGCGCTTCCCTTGCGGGTTGCCGGTGTCCGCGAGAAAGATCTCGAAACCCCGGTCGCAGAGATGCTCGACTGGGTCGGCCTGGGGGACCGGGCATCGGCGCGGCCGGCAACGCTGTCGGGCGGAGAACAGCAGCGCGTGGCGATTGCCCGGGCGGTGATCGGCAGGCCGGAAATACTGGTTGCGGACGAACCGACCGGAAATGTTGATCCCGAGATGGCGATCCGCCTCCTGCAATTGTTCGAGGCGCTCAATACGCTCGGCACCACAATTGTCGTGGCGACCCACGATATCCATTTGCTCAGCAAGATACCCGGTGCCCAGATGATGCGGCTGGAAAAAGGCATGCTCGCGGATCCGACGGGGTCGCTGCGCCATCCCCCGCGTCCCGCAGACCAGATGCAATAGGGCGCAAAGAAGATGTTCAAATTCTTCGTCATTCCCGGTCACGACCGACGTCTGATACCCGAAGGACGCCTGTCCGGCCCGATGCCCTGGGTCATAGCAATCATGATTTTCCTTACCGTTCTGGCCACCGCTGCCGGGCTCGCGATGACGCGCGCGATGGGCGATGTGTCGGATGAACTGTCGAGCAGGGCGACGGTGCAGATTATCGAAGCCAATCCACAGACCCGCAGCAGTCAGGCACAGGCCGCTGCCAGACAATTGCGCGCAATGCCGCTGATCAATGAGGTCCGTGTCCTGCCGCCCGCAGAGATAAAGGCGCTCATCGAGCCGTGGCTCGGCACCCAGGATCTGGAGGATGATATACCGCTGCCGGCCCTGATCGATGTGAAAATGGTCCGCGCCGCCACCGATGCAGAATATCAATCGCTGCGCAGCGCGCTTCAATCCACCGCACCGGGCGCCCGGATCGAGCCGAGCAGCGGCTATATCGCGCCGGTTTTCTCGCTGGTCCGCTCTTTTCAGTGGATCGCCTTTGGCCTGGTCACCCTGCTGGCCCTGGCGACCGGCGCTGCGGTTATCATTTCGGCGCGATCGGCGCTCAATACCCATACCGAAACCATCGCTGTTGTGCATTTGCTCGGTGGCACGGACCAGCAAATCAGCCGTTTGTTCCAGCGGCGCATTGCGCTGGATGCGCTACTCGGCGGGCTGATCGGCCTGATCGGTGGTGCCGTGATTATCTGGCTGATCAGCGGGCAATTGTCCGCGCTCGGCTCGGGTCTTGTACAATCGGTCGGCCTCGACTGGTGGAGCTGGTTGATAATTGCTGTCATTCCGATATTGGGAATGTTCCTTGCCATGGTCACCGCCAAATTGACGGTCATCGGCGCCTTGAAAAAGATATTGTAACCCCGCTGAATGATTTTGCGCTTCTTCTCTTTCCTGCTTTTGCTGTGGATCATAGGCTTCGCCTGGTTTGCCATCGATCTGCCGCGTCCGGCAGGCGATGATGCCCACACCGGCTCGGTTGTCGTGCTGACCGGCGGTGCGGGCCGCATCGATCGCGCACTCGACATACTCGAATCCAAAGCAGCGGGCCGGCTGCTGATCTCCGGGGTCGACCGGGACGTGAAGCCGGCGGAACTGGCGGCGGAATATGACCGCTCGGACGATCTTTTCGCTTGCTGTATCGATCTTGGTTTCCAGGCGGTGGACACGCGTTCCAACGCGCTCGAGATTGCGCGCTGGGCGGCGCGACGGGGCGACAAGTCGGTCCGTCTGGTAACCTCCGACTGGCATATGCGGCGCGCCCGGCTGGAGCT
>CAJQNR010000118.1 GCA_905479715.1 uncultured Sphingorhabdus sp. | reverse complement strand
GCTCTACTCATCCGGCACCACCGGCCAGCCCAAGGGCGTAAAACTACCATTGCCGGAAGATGAGGATATTGCCGGTCCGAACAGTATTGCCACGCTGGCCGAGATGATTTTCGGCTTTCACAAGGATTGCGTCTATCTTTCGCCTGCGCCGCTCTATCATGCGGCTCCGCTGCGCTGGAACCTCGCCGTGCAGGCGCTCGGTGGCACCAGCATTGTCATGGAGAAATTTGATCCCGAACGGGCTTTGCAGCTGATCGAGAAATATAAATGCGACGTCGGCCAGTGGGTTCCGACCCATTTCGTCCGGATGCTGAAATTGCCGGAAGAGGTCCGTAACAAATATGACGTGTCCTCGATCAAGAGCGCGGTCCATGCCGCTGCGCCTGTGCCCATTCCGATCAAGGAAAAAATGATCGAATGGTGGGGGCCGGTCCTAAACGAATATTATGCCGGGACAGAGGGCAATGGCTTCGTCTTCTGCAACAGCGAAGGCTGGCTGAGCCACAAAGGGGCGGTCGGGCAGCCGATCAATTGCACGATCCATATCTGCGATGAAAACGGGGAAGAAGTTCCGGTCGGCGAAGAAGGGCAGATCTATTTCGAGGGCGGATCAAAGTTCGAATATCATAATGATCCGGAGAAGACCAAGGCGGCGACCCACCCCAAGGGCTGGACGTCGCTGGGCGATGTCGGAAAGCTCGACGAGGACGGTTTCCTCTATCTGACCGACCGGAAGAGCTTCATGATCATTTCCGGAGGGGTGAATATCTACCCGCAGGAAATCGAAAATCTGCTGGTCTCCCACGAGAAGGTTGCTGATGCGGCGGTCATCGGGGCACCGGATGAAGATATGGGCGAGAAAGTTGTCGCAGTCGTACAGCCGATGGACATGGCGGATGCGGGTGAAGAATTGGCGCAGGAACTGGAGGCCTATCTCCGGCAGTCGCTCTCCGGCGTCAAAATTCCGCGCCAGATCGACTTCCGGGCAGACCTGCCGCGTCATGCCACCGGCAAGCTCTATAAACGGCATCTGCGCGACGAATATTGGGCGAATAATGATGGCCAGGCCAAATAAAGGAACCAGATGATGGCGACTGACGCGATTCCAACCTTGTCACCAGAAATGGCGGCGGAGGTCATTGATCCGCAAAGCTATGCCGCATGGGATGGTCTGCTCGACACATTCGACTGGCTGCGCGACAATAGGCCGGTTGCGCGGGTCGTGGCACCGGATGATAGCTTCGATCCGTTCTGGCTGATCACCCGCTATGACGATGTCATGCAGATTTCGAAGGATAACAAGACCTTCCTCAACAACCCGCGCAGCGTGGTCTTTTCCGGACGCGAAGGGATCGATTTTGCCAGGAAGGTTACCGGCGGCAGTCCGCATCTGGTTGCGTCGCTGGTCACCTTCGATGCGCCGGTCCATCCGAAATACCGCAGGTTGACGCAAGACTGGTTCATGCCGAAAAATCTGCAAAAGATGGAAGCGGAAATTGGCGCGCTGGCAAAGAGCACGGTAGGCCGCATGGTTGGCGCGGCTGACGATGACGGTGTTGTGGATTTTGTGTCCGCTGTCGCGGCGCCTTATCCGTTGCATGTGATCATGCAGATACTGGGCGTGCCGGAGGAGGACGAGCAGCGGATGCTGTTCCTGACCCAGCAAATGTTCGGCGGCCAGGATGAAGATCTGAACAAGAGCAACATGGCGGATATGACGCCCGAGCAGATTACCCAGCTGGTGGCGGGAGCGGTTGCCGATTTCACGGCCTATTTCGCCAAGCTGACGGCAGAGAAGCGCGCCAATCCAACCGAAGATGTGGCAAGCGTAATCGCCAATGCCACAGTGGATGGAGAGCCGCTCAACGACCGCGACATGGCGGGCTATTATATCATCGTCGCCAGCGCCGGTCATGATACGACATCGGCGTCAACCGCCGGTGCGATGATGGCACTGGCGCAGGACCCCGAGCAATTTGCCCGGGTCAAGGCGGATCGCAGCCTGTTGTCCGGGATTGTCGAGGAAGCCATTCGCTGGACCAGCCCGGTGCAGCATTTCATGCGCACCGCGGCAGAAGACACGGAAATCGGCGGACAGAAGATCGCCAAGGATGACTGGCTGATGATCAATTATGTTGCTGCCAATCATGATCCGGCGCAATTTGAAGATCCACGCAAGTTTGACGCATCGCGGTCACCCAACAGGCATCTGGCCTTCGGCGCGGGCGCGCACCAATGTCTGGGGCTGCATATGGCGCGGCTGGAAATGCGGATATTGTTCAACGAACTGCTCGACCGGATCGAGACGCTGGAGCTCGCCGGAGAACCCAAACGCGCCAAATCAACCTTTGTCGGCGGGCTCAAAAGCCTGCCGATCCGCTATAGTCTATCAAAATGAATGGCTTGTAATGCAGTTCAAGTGACGCAAACGGAAACGACGGGAATATCTCAAAGGAGAGCAAGATGGTTACGCAATATAAGAATCTGATCAATGGCGAGATGGTTGGCACGACGGACGTGCTGGACGTCGTCAATCCGGCCAATGAAGAAGTCATTGGTCAGGTGCCTGCCTGCGGAGAAGCCGAACTCAATCAGGCCGTGGCCGCCGCGCGGGCTGCCTTCAAGACCTGGTCGAAAGTGCCAATCGAGGACCGCCGCAAGGTGGTCCAGGCGATTGCCGGTGTGATCAATGAAAATAAGGACGAGCTGTTCCGCCTGCTCACCGCCGAGCAGGGCAAGCCTCATGCCCAGGCACAGGGCGAAATCATGGGCGCTGCCTATATGGCGGGGTCACAGGCGACGCTGGACATGGACGACGAGATTAACGAGGATACGGCGGAGCGCCTGAGCCGCACCCGCCGCGTACCGGTCGGTGTCGTTGCCGGCATCGTGCCGTGGAATTTCCCGGTGATGATGGCGGTGCAGAAAATTGCCCCCGCTCTCCTGTCCGGTTGCACGATCGTACTCAAGCCATCGCCGTTCACACCATTGACGACATTGCGTCTTGCCGAACTGATCAAGGATGTCGTCCCTGCGGGCGTCGTCAATATCATCACCGGCGAAGACAGCCTGGGGCCATTGATGACGTCGCATCCCGATATCGACAAGATCACCTTCACTGGCTCGACTGCGACCGGCAAGAAAATCATGGAAGGCGCATCCAGGGATCTCAAACGGATCACGCTGGAACTGGGCGGCAACGACGCCTCGATCGTTCTGCCCGATGCCAATGTTGAAAAGGTCGCAGAGCAGCTGTTCTGGTCGAGCTTCACCAATGCCGGCCAAATCTGCGTTGCCGCGAAACGTATCTATATCCACGAGGATATTTATGACGAACTGAGCGCGGCAATCGCCGACTACGCGAAAAATGTGAAGGTTGGCGACGGGGCGCAGCAGGGCACGGCGGTCGGTCCGATCCAGAACAAGAAACAATATGAACGGGTTCTGGAACTGATCAAGGATGCCAAGGATAATGGCTATAAATTCCTGGTTGGCGGCGAAGCGCAAGACGAGAGCATCCCCGGCTATTATGTACCAATCACGATCCTCGACAACCCGCCGGAAGATGCGCGGATTGTTGCCGAGGAACAATTTGGGCCGGTCATGCCGCTGATGAAATTCAGCACCACCGAGGAAGCCATCGCTCGCGCCAATGACAGCGAATATGGTCTGGCTGGTGCTGTATGGACCGCCAATCCCGATGAAGGCGTTCGCGTTGCCGAACAGCTTGAAACCGGTACGGTCTGGGTCAATGAATTCCTCCACCTCTCTCCCTTCGCTCCCTTTGGCGGACATAAACAGTCCGGCTTTGGCGCGGAATATGGCAAGGAAGGCCTGCTCGAATTCACCTATTCGCAGGTGATCACGGTCAAGAAAGACAATGTGCCCGCCTGATCCGGCAGGAACATGATTTGAAAATGCCGATTATCACTATTGTGATGATCGGTTTTTTCATTTGACGCTAGGCTTTGTGAGGTTTAACCGGTCAGTTAAATTCAACCACCAACCTATATTGAAGGAACAAGAAATGGCAGAAGCTTATATCGTAGACGTGGTCCGTACCGCTGGAGGCCGCCGCGGGGGTCGTTTGGCAGGCGTACATCCTGTGGATCTCGGTGCTGCGACGTTGAATGCCATTGCCGACCGCAATGATTTTGATACCAGCGCCATCGAAGACGTGATCACCGGTTGCGTGTCGCAAGGCGGCGAGCAGGCGGGCGATGTCGGTCGCAATGCGGTTCTGTCCTCCAAATTGCCTGACAGCATTCCGTCGGTTTCGATCGATCGTCAGTGCGGTTCTTCGCAACAGTCGATCCACTTCGCGGCTCAGGGCATCATGTCCGGTACTCAGGATATGGTGCTGGCGCACGGCATCGAGAGCATGTCCCGCGTGCCAATGGGTTCGACGTCCAAGCTGTTCTATGATGCCGGTCTGGGAACCAACATGTCGGATGGCCTCAAAGCGGCCTATCCCGGCGTCAAGTTCAGCCAGTTCATGGGCGCTGAAATGATGGTCAAGAAGCACGGCTTTACCCGTGACGATCTCGACCAGTTCGCTCTGGAAAGCCATCAGAAGGCGATCAAGGCTGTTGAATCCGGCGCTTTTGACAATGAAATTGTCCCGGTCGATATCGAAACCCCCGAAGGCAAAGAGCAGCACAAGGTCGATGAAGGCATTCGCTTTGACGCTACCAGGGAAAGCATTGGAGCCGTTAAGCTTCTGCAAGAGGGGGGCGCGATTACCGCTGCCAATGCCAGCCAGATTTGCGATGGCTCTGCTGCGGTATTGGTTTGTTCGGAACAGGCCTTGAAAGACCATGGCCTGACCCCGCGTGCCCGGATCGTCAACCTGACGGTAACCGCCGGTGACCCGGTGATCATGCTCGAAGAACCATTGTTCGCAACCGATCGTGCGTTGCAGCGGGCTGGCTTGAAGATGAGCGATATCGATCTTTATGAAGTAAACGAAGCTTTCGCTCCTGTTCCGCTTGCTTGGATCAAGCATGTCGGTGCCGACCGTAACAATATCAACGTCAATGGCGGCGCGATCGCTCTCGGTCACCCGCTCGGCGCATCGGGCAGCAAATTGATGGCAACCCTGCTCAATGCTATGGAAGCACGCGGATCAAAATACGGTCTGCAGACGATGTGTGAAGGCGGCGGTCAGGCCAATGTCACGATCATCGAACGCCTCGGTTAATGGAAAATATCGTCATCCTGAACCCGGTTCAGGATGACGACCGATAGAAGAAAGAGAGAATTATGGAACTTAATAGCAACATTTCAGCCGTCATTACCGGTGGCGCTTCCGGCCTCGGCGCGGCTACCGCTCGCCGTCTCGCTGCCAAGGGCGTCAAGGTCGCTTTGTTCGACCTCAATGAAGAAAAAGGCGAAGCGCTGGCAGCTGAACTGGGCGGCGTTTACTGCAAGGTCAATGTCACCGAAGACGACAGCGTCGACGCCGGATTTGAAAAAGCGCGTGCCGCCAATGGCCAGGAACGTATTTTGGTCAATTGCGCCGGTATCGGCAACGCGATCAAGACCGTCAGCCGCTCCAAGGAAGACGGATCGATCAAGCATTTCCCGCTCGATGCCTTCAACTTTGTCATTCAGGTCAATCTGGTCGGCACCTTCCGCTGCATCGCCAAATCGGCAGCGGGCATGTTGACGCTTGATCCCCTTGCAGACGGCGATCGCGGAGCGATGGTCAATACCGCTTCGGTTGCAGCTGAAGATGGCCAGATCGGTCAGGCAGCCTATTCTGCGTCCAAGGGCGGCGTCGTCGGCATGACATTGCCGATCGCGCGCGACCTGTCCCGTGAAGGCATTCGCGTCAACACCATCCTGCCCGGCATTTTTGATACGCCACTGCTCGCTGGTGCACCGCAAAATGTGCGCGATGCTCTCGGCGCGATGGTCCCGCATCCGCCGCGTCTGGGTCAACCGGACGAATATGCAGCGCTCGCCATGTGCATGATCGAGACGCAATATTTCAACGGCGAAGATGTCCGTCTCGATGGTGGCATCCGGATGGCACCACGCTAGACGAATTAAACAAGGGGCCGCGAGAAATTCGCGGCCCTTTTTATATCTGATGGAGAAGTCGATGACCGATTACACGCAGATCCTCTATGACGTGGCCGACAATATCGCGACGATCACGATCAATCGTCCGGAAAAGATGAATGCCTTTACCGGCACGATGATGAAGGAAATGATCGACGCCTTCGACCGGATTGACGCCGATGATGATGTGCGGGCAGTGGTAGTGACCGGTGTTGGTGACCGCGCCTTTTGCGCTGGTGCCGACCTCACTCCGGAAGATGGCAAAAAGCCGTTTGCCAGCAATGAACCGGTGGATGATTATTCCGATCCGCGCGTGCGTGACGGTGGCGGGTTGCTGGTGCTGCGTATTTTTCAATGTCTCAAGCCGGTGATCGGTGCCATCAACGGCGTCGCAGTGGGTGTCGGTGCGACGATGCTGCTGCCGATGGATATGCGCCTCGCCAGCGAGTCGGCACGCTTCGGTTTCGTTTTCGCCCGGCGCGGGATTGCGCCCGATGGCGCGGCGAGCTGGTTCCTGCCCAATCTGGTCGGGCGAGCACAGGCGCTGGAATGGTGTATGACTGGCCGGGTTTTTGATTCGGAAGAGGCGCTAAGGGGCGGGCTCGTCCGGTCTCTTCACAAACGGGATGAATTGCTCCCCGCTGCCTACGCCCTGGCGCGCGAAATTGGCGACAATACGGCACCGGTATCGATCGCCGTTACCCGGCAGATGCTGTGGCAATTGCCCGCGGCCGCGCACCCGATGGAAGCGCATAAGGTTGATAGCCGGATCATCTATAATCGTGCCAAGTCAGCCGACGCCAAAGAAGGCATCGCCAGCTTTCTGGAGAAGCGCAGTCCAAATTATCCGGATAAAGTATCGAGTGATTTGCCAGACAGCTTCCCATGGTGGGAGGAACCTGTTTATAGATGACGGATTCGTGACATTGTGTGCTTGGGGGAAAGATAAATGATCGAGGATAAGCCAAGGATCAAGGAAAATGAAGCGGGTGCGCGCGACAAGCTGATCGAGACGGCCAGCCAGATCATGCGCAAGGGAGATACGATTGATATTTCCTTCAGCGAGCTATCGGTCCTGTCCGGTCTCAACAGCGCATTGGTCAAATATTATTTCGGCAACAAGGACGGCCTGCTCGAAGCGATCCTCGAGCGCGACATGGACAATATTCTGGTCCAGGTCGGACTATTGATCAAAAAGGACTGGCCACCGGAAGACAAGCTCCGCCACCATATCGGCGCGGTGATCGACACCTATTATGAATTTCCCTATCTCAACCGGCTGACCATGCGTCTGATCCGCGAACTGCCACCCGAAGGCGCGCGCAAAATTGCGGATCGATATCTGAAACCGCTTTCCGATGCCTATAAGACCTTTGTCGGCGAAGGCATCAAGTCCGGTGTGTTTCGCACGGTCGATCCCGATCTCTTCTATTCTGCGGTTACCGGTGCGGCAGACCGCTTCTTTACCGGCAAGCTGGTATGGAAATATTGCTATGGCCGCGAGGATTTCGACGAGCGGATGCGCGATGCCTATCGCGAACAGACGGTCGATCTGATCATGGCGGGGATATTGAAGTAACGGGCCTCTATTCCGCCGCTTTGCTATCCGGTTCCAGCTTGTCCTGCGTGCGCAGTTCAAAATCACTCGCATCATGGCGTTCACGGAGCTGGCCTTCAGGATCACCCCAGGCGCGATTGACCATCTTGCCACGCTGCACAGCAGGGCGTTCGGCAATCATGTCGGTCCAGCGGTTCATATTTTTGTAGGATGCGGTGTCGAGAAATTCGGCGGCTTCATAAACGACATTTTTGACCAGTGCGCCGTACCAGGGCCAGATCGCCATGTCGGCAATGCTATACTCGTCACCCGCCATATATTCATTGTCGGCGAGATGGCGGTCGAGCACGTCGAGCTGACGCTTCACCTCCATCGCAAAACGGTCGATGCAATATTCGATCTTTACCGGCGCATAGGCATAGAAATGGCCAAAGCCGCCGCCGAGATAGGGCGCGCTGCCCATTTGCCAGAACAGCCAGTTGAGCGCTTCGGTGCGCTTGTGATGCTCGCTGGGGAGGAATGCACCGAATTTTTCGGCGAGATAGAGCAGGATCGAACCGGATTCGAAAACCCGTGTCGGTTTGTCCGTGCTGTGGTCCATCAGTGCGGGTATCTTGCTGTTCGGATTGATATCGACAAAGCCTCTGCCGAATTGGTCCCCTTCGCTAATGTCAATCAGATAGGCATCATATTCCGCGCCCTTGTGGCCGAGCGCAAGCAGTTCCTCGAGCATCACCGTGACCTTTACGCCATTGGGAGTCGCCATCGAATAAAGCTGCAGCGGGTGCTTGCCCACCGGCAGTTCCACTTCCTTGGTCGGACCGGCAATCGGTCGGTTGATATTGGCGAAACGGCCGCCATTGGCCTTGTCCCATTTCCAGACTTTCGGGGGCGTGTAATCGGGCAGATTGTCGGTCATGGGATCATTCCTTTTTGGATTGGTCTTTGTTGCTATGGGCGAGCGATAGCATCGGTAACCGTTCTGATCACGCAAGATTTTCTGCGTCCGCTCCAAGCGGATTTATGACTGCCTTCTAATTGCGCGGTGGAATGTAGTGCACCATGGTCGGGAAATTCAGGGTCGTTCCCGCGCGGCGATGCTCGGGCGGGGCCTGATAATCGGAATCATTATATCAGGCCGTGGCGGCTGCTTCGTTCGGAAACTTGAATAATAGGACCCGTCCTTCGGGCGGGGCCGCCGCCTTCGAAGGTGACACTGCTGTCGTCGACGGTGATGAACACCCCGCCATGTCTTTTCAGAATCGGGCAAAAGCCCTATTCATATTCGCGATATTTCGCCGCATCCTGCACGGTGAAATTGGCGACGACATGGACGGGTTGTTCAGCCATCATCTGCTTCCTAGTTCATTTCCGCGAAGGTTTTGTCCTTGTCGACGCGCACATCCTGCGGCAGGCCGAGGACCCGTTCGGCGATGATATTCTTGAGAATCTCATCGGTGCCGCCAGCGATTCTGAGGCCTGGCGCCCACATGAAACTTTCCTGGAAAATCGCATCGGAAGGTGCATCGTCCTTGTCGACGATGATGCCGAAATGGTCCTGCATTTCGATCGCGCTGTTGCAGATATCCTGGAGATGATTGGCGTTGATAATCTTGCCGATCGCATTTTCCGGTCCCGGCGTTTCGCCGCGCGACAGGGCGGTCTGGGTACGGAATTTGGTCAGCTTATACCCCTGCGCCGCGACATACCAGTCGGCCAGCCTTGCCCGGAACGCCTGGTCGGACATGGTGCCGGCCGAACGGGCGTAATCCATGATTTCCTTCCAGTCGGGTCCTGGTGATCCGCCGACAGCGAGCCGCTCGTTCATCAAGGTGACCAGCGCCACTTTCCAGCCCATGCCCGGTTCGCCGAGCCGGTCCTTGTCCGAAATGCGGACGTCGGTGAAATAGACTTCGTTGAATTCCCTGCCGCCGGAAGCCTGATGGATCGGCCGCACCTCGACGCCCTTTTGCTTCATGTCGACGATGAACATCGTCAGGCCCTTGTGCTTGGGCACATTGGGGTCGGTACGGACCAAAAGGATACCAAAATCGGAATAATGGGCGCCGGAAGTCCACACTTTCTGGCCATTTATGACCCATTCGTCACCATCTTTGACCGCTTTTGTCTTGAGGCCGGCAACATCCGACCCGGCAGCGGGCTCGGAGAAGAGCTGGCACCAGATTTCCTCGCCCTTCAGGGCTTTCTCGACATAGCGTTTCTTGTGCTCGTCCGATCCGAAGGCAATCACGGTCGGAACACACATGCCGAGACCGATCGCAAAGGGGCCGGTCGGCGCGTCAAACTTGGCTTCTTCCTGTCCCCAGATCACCTGCTGCATGACGGTACCGCCACGACCGCCGATTTCCTTGGGCCAAGTGATCTGCGCAAAGCCGCCTTCCGCCTTGGTCTTCTGCCAGGCCTTGGCGCGTTCGAGAAAATCCTCCCGGCCACCGGAGCGCAAGGCACCGGGCGTTTTCGGTTTCAGATGCTGCGATAGAAAGGCATGTGCCTCGGCGCGGAATTCTGCTTCTTCAGGTGTGTCATTGAAGTCCATAATCTATTCCTTCATTCCTTTGACCCAGGCGCGACCGTCCGTTCGTGCTGAGCTTGTCAAAGTATGAGTGCGCGCATCAGGCTGTCCTTCGACAGGCTCAGGACGAACGGCACTCCTTGTTCCGTGGTCAGTCATTTTTCGCTTCGAGCGCGCTGACCAATTTCTCTTTCCAGACCGCCGGGCTACCCGCCTGTACGGCAAGCAATTTGGCGCGGCGGTAGAAAAGATGGCAGTCCACCTCCCAGGTGAAGCCCATGCCGCCATGCGTCTGGATATTTTCCTTCGACGCAAACCAATAGGCCTCGGATGCGGCGACCCGCGCGGCGGCAGCCGCTTCCGGTAGTTCCGCGGCATCGCTCGACAGCGCCCAGGCGCCATAATAAGCGTTGGAACGGGCGACTTCATTCTTCACATACATGTCGGCCAGCTTGTGCTTGATCGCCTGATTGCCGCCAATGGCGCGGCCGAATGCGACGCGTTCCTTAGCATATTCATTGGCCATTTCGAGACAGCGCGATGCGCCGCCCAGTTGTTCAAAGGCGAGCAGGACCGCGGCCCGGTCGTTGATCTGGTCGAGCAAAGCCATGCCACTGCCCGCTTCGCCGAGCAATTCCGCCGCTGCGCCATCAAAGCTGATCGTCGCATGGCTGCGGGTCGGTTCGAGCGTCTTGATCGGTTCCCGTGATAGGCCGCTCTGGCTGAGATCGACAATGACCAGACTCTCGCCGCTGCCATCTTTTACCAAAACGATCGCGTGGGTAGCGATGTCACCATCGGTTACCGGGATTTTCGTGCCCGAAATCCTGCCGTCCTTGAGCCGCGTGGCAATATTGCCGGCCTTGATCTCGCCCGGTCCTTCGCTGACCGCGATGCAGCCGATCAGGCTGCCGTCGGCAACTTTCGGCAGCAACGCCTGCTTCTGTTCTTCGCTGCCCGCCAGCTTCAGTGCTTCGGCAAAGAAAAAGGCCGATGATCCGAAGGGTACCGGGGCCAGAACGCGTCCCAGTTCCTCTGCAATCACGCAAAGTTCGAGCATGCCGAGGCCAAGTCCACCATATTCTTCGGGAATGGCCGCGCCGAGCCAGCCCATTTCGACAATCTGTTTCCAGACGCCTGCATTGTGGCTCTTCTCATCGTCGTCGAGCACTTCGCGCACTTGCGCCATCGTGCATTGGGCTTCCAGAAACTTGCGTGCTTCGTCTCGAAGAAATTTTTGATCGTCAGAAAAATCAAAATTCATGGTTCAGGCCTCATCCCGTTGTTTATATTCTTATCATTATTCTAGTCGTCATTAGCAGGCATGTTCAGTGCTCCACGAATTTCCTCATTGTCCGCACCCAATGTTGGCGGGTCAGCGTAGACATTTGCCGGGCTGGCGGAATAGAGAACGGGGTGCTTGATCGAGCGATATTTGCCCATCTTCTCGCCTTCCCGCTCTTGCCAGAAACCGACCTGATTGAGATGTGGATCCTTGAGCACATCCGCCATCCGGTTATAGCGCATCGCCGGAATATTATGCTCGTCGAGCAGCGCCAGCCATTCTTCCGAGGTCTTGGTCGAGGCAATTTCCTCAATCAATCCATAAAGCTCCGTGATATTCTTGGTGCGTTCGTCATAGGTCGCAAAGCGCGGATCCTGAAATACGCCATGCTTGCCGCCCAGTTCGAAGAATTTTTCCCATTGCGCATCATTATAGGGAACAAGACCGATATAGCCGTCCTTGGTCGGATAGGGTTTGCGGTTCTTGTTGATCGAGCGGGTATAGGCGAGCTTGCCATTGCCGGGGATGAAGGTTTCACCCCAGAGATTCTCGACCATATTGAACCAGGTGAACGCTTCGAACATCGGCACCTGGACAAATTGTCCCTCGCCGGTTTTTTCCTTGTGATAGAGGGCGGCAAGCGTCGCATTGACCGCGAACAGGCCGATGGTTTTGTCCGCTACCAGCGACGGTACATAGAGTGGCCGGCCGCTATCGCCGCGCATTTCGAACAGCGAGGCAAAGCCGGAAGCGCCCTGGATAAGATCGTCATAGGCCTGACGATGGGAATATTCGCCGCCCTGGCCGAAGCCGGCACAATGGACGTAGACGATATTCGGATTGACCGCCTTGACGCTTTCATAATCCAGGCCGAGGCGTTCCATGCCGGCGAGCCGGACATTGTGAAAAAACACGTCGGCATGTTTGAGCAGTTCCAGAATCACCGCCTTGTCATTTTCATTCTTGCCGTTGAGTGTGATCGATTTCTTGTTACGGTTGAGCGAAGCAAAAATCGGACCGAGGTCACCGGTCGGGCTGTCCCCGGCATGGCGCATCATGTCCCCGGCAAATTTGCCCTCGCCATTTTCGATCTTGATGACGTCCGCGCCCATGTCGGCAAAATTGAGAGTGGCAAAAGGACCAAGGACGACGGTAGACATGTCGACGATTTTCAAACCCTTCAGGGGGCCTGTCGGTTCCGTATCCCATTTAAGTTCCGGCCAGCCGCTCATTCAATATTCTCCATTTAACTAGTGCATGATTCTCTGATGCTGTTATCATGTTTAATCGATTGATGAACTGTTTATTTTGAGGGAATTAGGATGGAATTGGCAGATCCCAAGGCACCGGTGCTGATCGGTGTCGGCGAGGCAAGTGGCGCGAAACTGAAGCAATCGCAAGGGCTTGAATGGCCTTCGACCGTCGATCTGGCATCGGCGGCCATTGCCGAGGCGCTGGCCGATAGCGGCGCCGCCGAAAAACTGCTTGCGTCGATTGATTGCCTGCTTTCGATTCGTTTATTCTACGACAGCGGTGTGACGCATGATTGCGGTTCGCCCGAAAATCTGCCCGAAGCGGTAGCCAAGGCGTCCGGTCTCGATCCCGAACATCTGCTCTATGGCGATGTCGGTGGCCAGAGTCCGCAAAAGCATCTCAACAAGCTCGCCTGCCAGGTGCATGATGGCGAATATAAAGCCGTGGTCCTGTCCAGCGCAGAGAATATGGGAACGGTCAAACGGGCACGGCGGAGCGGTCACACGCTGGACTGGAACCAGCCGGCGACCCGCGAAATGACCGATCTGATCACGACCGAAGACAAGATGCTGACTGCTTACGAATGGCGGCAGGGCATTATCAACATGCCGATGGCTTACGGGATTGTCGAAAATGCCCGGCGCGCAAGGCTCGGCATGGATCGCGACAGCTATGCGAAAGACATGGCCGAACTTTGGTCTGCTTTTTCCGGCGTTTCGCTGACCCGCGACCATGCGCAATTTGCGCGGCAATGGGCGGCGGAGGAATTATTGTCCGATGACCATGGCAATTACCGGCTCAACGATCCCTTCCGCCGCTGGATGGTGGCACAGGATGCGGTGGAACTGGGCGCGGCGGTGATATTGACCACGGCAGGTTATGCAGCAGAGCTGGGTATCGCCGAAGACAAGATGATCTATCTGCACAGCGGTGCCGACGCGAGCGTGCCACTGATGAGCCTGCAGGACGATCTGTCGGTCTCGCCGGCGATGCAGGTCGCTTTCCCCAAGGCGCTGGAACTGGCGGAACTGGAGGCCAGCAATCTCGGTCCGATCGATATCTACAGCTGTTTCCCGGTGGCGGTGTCGCTGGCGATGGACGCGCTCGGTTCACCGGACCGGCCGCTGTCGTCCTATACATTGACCGGCGGGCTGAGCTTTTTCGGCGGGCCGGGCAACAGCTATAGCGCGCATGGCATGGTCGCGCTGGTCCAGGCCTTGCGCAAGGATGGCAGCAAGCCGGGCATGATCTCGGCCAATGGCGGGGTGATCAACAAGGAATCGGTGGGTATCTACGCAGCCCAGCCTGTTGCTGGCGGCTGGACCCCCGACCGGATTGCAGAGCCGGTGCGCATTCCGAAGCCGGACCATGTCAAGGAAGAGCATTATTTCAACGGCAAGGCGGTGATCAAAAGCTATGTCATGCCTTATGGCAAGGCCAGCCGCGGCGCGGCGAGTCTGTGGCTGGAGGACGAGCAGGGGCTGCCCGCCATCGGCGTCCTGCCCGATGCACCGGAGGACACCGACCTGATTGGTCTCGCGGTGGATGTGACCACTGCAGATGAGCGCAATATCGCGAAACTCAGCGGATAGTCTGCATATCCAGCAGTTCGATTTTCGGCGTCAGGTAGCAGTCGCGACAGGGCTCTACCTTCGCCAGATCGGTGGACAGATATTTGCTGTTGCTGTCGGCGAAGATTGTCGCGACCGCCTTTCGCGTGCCGTCGTTTTCCACCGGCTGCTGCAGCGCAAGGCGGATCGCGGCGACCAGATTGATGCCGCTGGAAATGCCGACGCCAAGGCCGAATTGGCGGCCAAGTTTCTGCGCCATCAGGATCGCGTCGCCGTCGTTCACGCCGATGACGCCGTCCAGTTCGGACAGGTTGAGGATCGCCGGGATGAATTCATCCGACAGGCCCTGCACCCGGTGCTGGCCGCATTTGTGACCGGCGGATAATGTGGGCGATTCAATCGGTTCGACCGGATGCACGGCGATGCCCTTGTCGCGGCCCTTGAGATAGCGGCCCATGCCCATGATCGTGCCGCCCGTCCCGACACCGGCGACAAAGCCGCCGAGCGTGCCACCATCGGCTGCAACCTGCTGCCAGAGTTCGGGACCGGTGCCTTCGGCATGTTCGTCGGCGTTGACCGGATTGGAAAATTGCCGTGGCAGATAGGCGCCTTGCTGAGCGCAACGTTCAGCCGCAGCCATGCAGCCGAGAAAGCCGCCGTCTTCGCGGGACACCAGCCGGACGTCTGCGCCATAGCCGTCCAGTATCGCACGCCGCTCGGCGCTGACCCAGTCGGGCATGAAAATCGTCACCGGATGGCCGAGCGCGCTGCCGATGGCAGCAAAGGAAATGCCGCTGTTGCCGCTGGTCGCCTCGACGATTGTCTGGCCGGGCAACAGATCGCCACGCCGAATCGCGTCCTGCAGGATCGCCAGCGCCATCCGGTCCTTGATGCTGCCGGACAGGTTGAACATTTCCGCCTTGGCGTAGACGGTGACATTCTGCCCTTCGCAGCGCGCCAGGATTTTGATCAATGGCGTATTGCCGATCAGCGCCGATAGCGACTGCAACTTGTCTTCATGTGCCCGGCCTACAAAATCCAGCATCGCCATTTCCCTTGTCATGATGTGCATGGATTATGAGGGCGGATATATGGAAAATCCTTGTCATTTATTGATGGCTTTGCACGATAAATGTGATAATATTCTGGCTATGAGCGAAAAGATAAAAAATATTGATGAAAATGACCGGAATATTCTGAAAGCCTTGCAGCGCGATGCCAGCCTGTCGCTGGAAAATCTCGCGGCGCAGCTGAGTCTCTCGACCAATGCCTGCTGGCGGCGGATCAAGCGGATGGAAGCGGACGGGATCATCGCCCGCCGGGTCGCAATCGTCGATCCGGAAGCGGTCGGCCTGAACATGACCGTGTTTGTCGCGGTGCGGACCAGCGATCACAGCGACAAATGGCTGACAAAATTCGCCGCCGCAGCCTCGTCGATCGAGGAGGTGGTCGAATTCTACCGGATGGCCGGCGAAGTGGACTATCTGCTCAAGCTGCTGGTCCGCGATGTCGCCGACTATGACCGGGTCTACAAGAAACTGATCAAGGCGGTGCCGCTATCCGATGTGTCGGCGAGCTTTGCGATGGAGCGGATCAAATATGAGACGGCGGTGCCGGTGTGATTTTTTCCGCGGTGCTAACGTGCATCACGGGTGCAGAAGGGGGCATTATTCCGGACGGCGAATGGTTATCGCGCGTTTCAGTTTTTCAAGATGCGCGCGTGATCTATCGGTCCACGTGCCCTCATGATCTCCGCCCGGTTCCAGATCCGAGCGCGTCAGACCGGTCGGCGCAAGGTCTTCCGTAAAGATAATCAGGAGTTCCTTGCGTCTGTCGGTCGTCGGCAAATGTACCAGGCGGGCCCAAATATAGTTTTTTGGAAAATGATATCCCTTCCCGGTCAGGAATTTGCGTTCCATGTTGAAATCCGAGCCGGGTTTGCCATTCTTGAAAATGGGATTGGTGGAGCGTGGATCAATATCGGTGAAAAAGTTGAATTCACCTATTTGCAACCGCAAGGGCGAGCTGGAATAATCATATTGCCAGTCGACACCCGGCCGTACGCTTTCGAACTGCAATAGAAATGCGCTCGTCACCAAGCGATCATCATCGGCCTTGACGAAGAAATGCTGTTCGACATCCGCTGTCCCGTAAAGAATGAATTTCTGGCCACCCACATATTCATATTCCGGGATGATGAGGATTTCTGCTTCAGGATCGGCCGGGGAATAGAAAATTCCGTTTGAAAATTGACCTTTGAGCCCGGTAAATTCCGGCGCGGTGGTCAACCGACCGCGATCATTGAGATATGACCAGGCCGCGAAGAGCAGTCCGGCCCC
>CAJQNR010000117.1 GCA_905479715.1 uncultured Sphingorhabdus sp. | reverse complement strand
AGCGCCATCGCCTGCATCACCATGTCGGCGGAGGAAGAGGCTCCACGCAGGAAGCTGTAATGGGTGGAGGCGGCAAGTTCGGCGAAGGCCGTCATTGCGAGGGGCCATGTCCGTTCGTGTCGAGCCCTTCGACAGGCTCAGGATAAACTTCGGCAGTTTCTGCCGAAGTCGAGACACCCCTAACGGCCTCTCGACTTCGCTCGAGGCGAACGGATTTGGGAAAGCAGATATTCTCCATCACGCAAACAGCCCATGCACATACCAGTCCGGATTCGCTTTTTCCTCGCCATAAAGCCCGTGCCGGAACAGCCAGTAGCGCCGGCCGTGGGCGTCCTCGACGCGGTAATAGTCGCGGGTCAGCCCGCCCTTGCCCGGTTGCTGTCCGTCTTTGCGCTGCCACCATTCCGACGCGATGCGCTCGGGCCCTTCATAGCGGATCACCTGATGATTCTTGCGCCGCCAGGTGAAGCGATAGGGCGGGCCGTCGGGGACTTCTGCAATCACCTGCACCCGCTGCGGCGGGTCGAACATGTGCAGGGGACGCAGCGGTGGATTGTCGGGAGACTGCCGCTTCCACGGCACCGGTGGCGGGGGGGTGAGCGCGGGCAGGGCGAGCAGACCCTGTTCGGGGATATGGCTGTCGGCAGCGGCAAATTTCTGCACCCGGTCGCGGCCCAGCCTTGTGCTCAGTTGGCTGATCAGAGCGACTTCATCGCCGCGCCGGTCCTCGCCGCCCTCGAGCCGCAACTGCTGCGGCGTCAGCGCCTCCGAAGCGGTGATGCTCAGCCGGATCAGATCATAGCCAAAGCCGGGATTGAGGTCGTCGTTGAGCGCCTCGATCCGTTCGCGCAACAGTCGTTTGAACAAAGCTGCATCGCGGGTCGGCGCGCCGACCTCCAGACCGAGCCGCGCGACATCGCCATCGCAGCGGAACAGCATCATCCGGATCATCCGCGCGCCCTGGCCGCGCTCGTTGAGCCGCTCGCAGGCTTCGGCAAAAAGGTCCGACAGGCAGGTGAGCGCGGCATCAATGTGGGTCAGTGGCTCGGCAAAGCGGCGCTCGGTGACGACATTGCCAATCCTGCGCAGCGGGTCGATCGGGCGGTCTTCGAGTCCCAGAATCCGGTCCAGCCGGACGGTCAGTTCCATCCCGAACCGGGCCGCCAGATTGGCACGCGGCCGTTCGGCAATATCGCCGATCCTGTACAGCCCCGCCCGTTCCAGCGATTGGTGGGTCTTTTCGTCCATGGCCAGCGCCGACACCGACAACTGTGCCTCCGCGCCTTCCTTCAGGCTGTGCCGGGCCAGCGCCAGCGCGGCATCCGCTGTTCCGGCGAGCGCCCATTGGCTGCTGTAACCCGCAGCATCGAGCCTATCCTCGGCATCCTGCGCGAGTCTTTCCTCATTGCCATGGAGATGCGCCGCGCCGGTGATGTCGAGGATCAGGGCATGAGGCGGCTCGACCGCGACCATTGGTGTATAACGTTCACAGGCTTCGGCCAGCCGCGACAGCAGGTCGGCATCGGCCAGCGGCTGATGGTCAAAGGCGAGCAGATCCGGTACCCGCGCCCGGGCGTCGGCGAGCTTCATCCCCGGTCCCAGCCCCAAGTCCACGGCCTGCCGGTCCGCCGCCATGATCATCATCGCGCCGCGGATTTTCTCGGTCAGCGTAAAGGGATGGTCAGGCGGCCCTTGTGTTCTGATGATCCGTTCGGACGGCAGCCAGGGCAGGAACAGCGCCAATGTCCGGCGCACCTTTGTCCCCTGGCTGCTCGCGGAAGATTTGTTGGTCACGGTTCCACTCCAGTCGGGCGCTCAGCCCGTAAAGACCGCTGCGATGGCGCAGCAGGTTGATGTCGAAAGCGCTGTGGCCCGGAGCATTGGCCTCCAGCGCGGTGGAAGGCGCGGTGGTGACTTGCCAGCGGCTGAAGGCAGCGGTGGGCAAGGGATTGTCCGGATCGCTGCCGGAACGCAGGACCAGACTAAGCACGCCAGACTTTTGCGCCGATAGCGACAGGCGGCGGGTGGCGGTCAGATCGAGGCCCTTGGGCCTCTTTCCCGACAGTTCGATAATCACTGCGGACATTGCCGAGGAGCGCACGCCGTCGGCGGCTGCGCGCAGTGCTGCGATGCTGTCCGGCGCATCGACATGGAGGATGTTGTCAGGATCCATGCCCAGCTCTGCCAGCCCCGGCGGATAAAGCCGGCCCTGCCGTCTGGCCTCGCCGCTTTCGCTGATCCAAAGGATCGGTCGTTGCTCCGGGCTCAAGTTCCGGCAACGCTGGGCCAGCAGCAGCGCCACCGCCGCTGTGCTGGTCCGGTCATCCTTGCTCGCCGCGTGCAGTTCATGCAGCGCCGCGCGGGGCAGGCCATCGATTCCTGCATTCCCGCGCAAGGCGGCATCAATCCTGTCGATGCCAAAAGTAAAATGCGACGGCGCGCCGTCATCCTCGGCGGTTCTCACGCCGGACGTCGCCAATATTCTGGCGAGCCGTGCCCGCAAGACAGAGGGTTTTGCTGGTGTCGCCGGAGGCACAGCAGAAGATTTGTCCGGTGAAGGCTCAAAAGCCTGTCCCGAATCCGAATCGATATTGTTCATGATTTGTTCTAATTTATAGAACAGACGGATTTGGTCAAGCCTGTTCGCGCTTTGCGGCATCTGGCGGCAGGGATCGTGTCGCGGCGGCGCTTGGGACCGGATCCTATTGAAGCAGGCCAAGCCGGAACAGAAACGCCCCATAAAAAACCGCTCCTGCACCGGGCAGGAGCGGCGAGGCGCACTTGGGTAACTGAAAACCGGTTTAGAAAAAGCCCGTCACAGCGGCCAATGCGATGATCGCGAGCACGATTGATATGCCGAGCACAATGATCATGTGACGGGTGGTTACACCTTGACGGGCGCTGGTTTTATCCAATTTTTTCATCTGGTTTTCCTGTCATTCTTGCGATCGGGGGATCGATTATAAGCTGGCGGACAACATCCATGATGCTTCCTCCAGCGCACCGATCCGCGCGGTCAGCAGATCAGCGGTGAAGACATCATCGGCCTCGTCAGCGATTTTCACAAATTCCCGCATCTGG
The DNA here is from genome assembly GCA_905479715.1 of uncultured Sphingorhabdus sp. Taxonomy (GTDB): domain Bacteria; phylum Pseudomonadota; class Alphaproteobacteria; order Sphingomonadales; family Sphingomonadaceae; genus Parasphingorhabdus. The sequence continues at coordinate 3,861 of CAJQNR010000117.1, read as the reverse complement.
TTTGCTACGGCGAGATTGTCATCCGACAGCTGCTTGAGCATGGCCTCGACATCGCCCCATTCCACCTGATCGTCGATCACGCTCTCGTTGATATAGGTCGAAAGGCCAACCGGCGTCTTCGCACCAAGAGCCCGGATCCTTTCCGCGATCGCGTCGATCGAGGCGGCAAGGTCTTCATACTGGCCCTCGGTCAGCTTGTGGACGCTGACAAACAAAGGTCCGGTGACATTCCAGTGTACAGACTGGGTTTTCTGATAAAGCACATAGGTTGATGCCAGGGTTGCACCGAGTTTTTCAGCCATAGTGGCGCGGTCGGTCTTTTTGATATCGCTCTTCATTTCGCGGAGATCTTTGGTTTTGACAGTCATAGACTTACCTTCCTTTCATTTCTTTCTGCTGCGCCGGGTATCTTGGCAGAGCGCAGCTGCAGATAAATTTACGCATCGGCCGCGATCTGGTTCCGTAAATTTTTCCAGAAATGAAGGCCTCTGGAATCTGCCGGGCCGAGCCGGCGGGATGGGATCGGGGACTGGGGAATTTGGGAACCATATCGCGCCCCGCCACGTAGATATCCTGCAGTCTCTAACGAAAGGACGACAGAAATGACGAACATTTCAAACGCTAGAATAGCAATATTGGCGACAGATGGTTTTGAGAAATCGGAGCTTTTTGAACCGCGGAAACAACTGCTCGACGCGGGCGCGGATGTTACCATCATATCGCTGCGATCCGGCTCGATAAAAAGCTGGGACGAGAAGGATTGGGGCGAGAGTATCGCGGTTGATCTCACGCTAGACGAAGCTCGCGAAGATAAGTTTGACGCGCTGGTGCTGCCCGGTGGGCAGATGAACCCGGATATTTTGCGGGTGGAAGACAAGGTTGTCCGTTTTGTGAGCGCCTTTTTCAACGCTGGCAAACCGATCGCAGCAATCTGCCATGCACCTTGGTTGCTTGTCGAGGCTGACCTGGTTGAGGGGCGCAGGGTCACCGGATATAAGTCGATCAAGACCGATCTGATTAATGCCGGTGCACGGTTTGAAGATTGCGAGGTGGTGGTCGATAACGGACTGATCACGTCGCGTCATCCCGGCGATCTTGATGCATTTTGCGCCAAGATTATCGAGGAGGTCAAGGAAGGTCTCCACCGGCGGACACAGCAAGCGGCATAGTCCGGATTGGCCTGCGTAGGAAGACAGGCTTTCTGGAAGCGGGCAATCTGGCAAGGACAGGTTTTGCTGCAGATCACCAGTTCGATCACGACGCAGGCACCTTCTGTCCTGCCCCTGCCTCAACTCGCCTCAATCACCTTAACAAATTCGGCCATGGTTTTTTACCCAGAAAGCTTTGGCGGATGAGCGCCATTTTTTTGAAATTCAAGGAGTAAAATATGAAGAAATTTCTAACCCTTTTAACCGGCACGGCGCTTCTCGCTGCAACACCCGCTTTGGCACAAGATGCGGCGCCGGTTGTAAAGGCCGAGGTCGGCATGAAGGTTTTCGGTCCCAATGGCGGTGACGTCGGAACAGTGGAATCCGTTGTCGATGGCGCCGTGGTCGTTGACACCGGCAAGAACAAGGCAGCGCTTGCACCCAACGCCTTTGCGAAAGCGGAAAACGGCCTGTCGATCATGATGACCCAGGCCGATCTCGATGCCGCCATAGATAAGGCGAATGCCGATGCGAAGGCCCAGCTGCTGGCTGCCCTGACTCCGGGAACCGAAGTGAAAACCGTCAATGGCGCTGCCGTTATCGGTACCATCCAGGAAGTCGACGCCGAATATGTCACCATCGAACATGATGGCCAGCCGGTGAAGCTGCCGGTCGATGCATTTATGGACAAGCCCGATGGTATTGCCATCACAATGACCGAAGACCAGTTTAACGCTGCGCTTACCGGTACTCAATAAGCTTGGATTTTGGGAGCGGCAGGCGAACGTGCCTGCCGCACCCAATCAGGATTTATTGTTGCTGAGCGGTGAATCGCATCGCCAGCTCATGCATCGCCATCGCAGCCTGGGCGGCCTCGCCACCCTTGTTCTTGCGGGCCTTGTCGGCGCGCTCCAGCGCCTGTTCTTCATTTTCGACGGTGAGGATCCCGTTGCCGATCGCCGCGCCATCCATGGTCAGCGCCATGATTCCGCGCGCGCTTTCACCGGCGACAATCTCGAAATGATAGGTCTCGCCACGGATCACCACGCCGATCGCGACAAAGCCGTCATAGAGATCGGCGTCAATCGCCAACGAGATGGCGCTGGGAATCTCCAGCGCGCCGGGTACGGTGATAACCTCATATTCATGACCCGCGGCTTTTAGCGCGTCGGTTGCACCTTCGATCAACATGTCGTTGAGCTTGTCATAGAAGCGCGCTTCGACGATCAGGAATTTTGCCATTTTCAGTTTCTTTCTTTCAATCCGTCATCCGGAACCGGTTTCAGGACCGGGCGAATAACCGCATCAGGCCCTGAAATAAAGTCAGAATGCCGCGTGTGTTATGCGTTGGCCAGTTCCCTGGTTTCTTCGCTGGCGCCATCATCATATGGCACGGCACGTTGTCCAACGATCCGCAATCCATAAGCGTCGAGTCCGACCATATCATGACTGCTATTGGTCAGCAGTTCCATGTCATGGACGCCCAGTTCGGTCAGGATCTGGGCGCCGACACCATAGTCGCGGAGCTGATCCATCGGCGTCGGTTTTGCGCCACCAAGGCTGCGAACCTGCCGCGAATAGAGGTCGGGCACGCGCGGGCTGATGAAGACGATGATGCCGGAGCCTTCCTCGCCGATGATCTTCATTGATTCCTGAAGCATATTGGCACGGCCGGTATCCTGCCCGAACAGGTCGGGGAAAATCGCGGTCGCATGCATCCGCACCAAAGTCGGCTTGGCGGGATCGACATGACCTTTCTGGAGGACGATCTGCTCGCTTTCGGTCGCCGTGTTATAGAAGGTGATCGCATTCCATTCCCCGCCCCAGCGGCTGGTGAAACGCGCTTCTTCCCGGCGTTCGGTCAGATGATCATGGCGCAGGCGATAGGCAATCAGATCGCGGATCGTGCCGATTCTCATGCCGTGATGCTGGGCGAATTCGATCAGATCATCAAGCCGCGCCATCTCGCCATCATCCTTCATGATTTCGCAAATCACGCCAGCGGGGTTGAGACCGGCCAGCCGCGAGACATCGACCGCCGCTTCGGTGTGGCCGGCGCGGACCAGAACGCCGCCATTGCGCGCCTGCAAGGGGAAAACATGGCCTGGGGTGACAATCTCGTCCTTGGACTTGGTGCCATCAATCGCAACCGCCACCGTACGCGCCCGGTCAGCGGCGCTGATCCCGGTGGTGACGCCGTCGCGTGCCTCGATCGAAATGGTGAAGGCGGTTTCATAGGCGCCGCGGTTGTTCTGGCTCATCATGTCGAGGCCCAGTTCCTCGACCCGGTTCCTCGTCATTGCGAGGCAGATCAGTCCGCGGCCATATTTGGCCATGAAGTTGATCGCGTCAGGGGTCGCCATCTGCGCCGGGATGATCAGGTCGCCTTCATTTTCCCGGTCCTCGTCATCAACCAGGATATACATGCGTCCGTTGCGGGCTTCGTTGATGATTTCTTCGGCGGTCGCCATCACGCCGCTGCCGCCGCGCGCCAGATAGGTTTCCAGCTTGCCGAGTGTTTCCGCTGTCGGGTTCCAGTCATCCTGACCCAGACTGCGCAGGCTGTTGGCATGCAGGCCGGCGGCCCGTGCCAGACCAGCGCGGGTTTCCTCACCCGATTCAATCAGTGCGGTCAGTTTTTCTATCAGGAGCTTGCTCATGGTTCAGCCTTTACAATGTGATGTTGCGAATCGCGTATCACATTTTGATGTGA
>CAJQNR010000116.1 GCA_905479715.1 uncultured Sphingorhabdus sp. | reverse complement strand
CATCCGCGCGGGCCAGCGTTTGTCGTCGACGTCCTCGGCCTGGATCAGCTGTTTGAGCAGACGCAGCTGGTCGTCGGTGTCGAGGATGGTGAAATTGCTTTGCAGACCGACCAGCTCGGCATGACGGCGCAGCATTTTGGCGCCGATGCTGTGGAACGTACCAAGCCACGGCATGCCTTCGAAACTTTCCCCGACAATCGCAGCGATCCGTTCCTTCATCTCGCGCGCCGCCTTGTTGGTGAAAGTCACAGCGAGAATCTCGCTCGGCCAGGCTTTGCGGGAATAGACGATATGGGCGATTCGCCGGGTGAGGGCGGCGGTCTTTCCGGTCCCCGCACCAGCCAGCACCAGCACCGGGCCCTCGCTGGTCAGCACGGCCTCGCGCTGCGGTTCGTTCAATCCTTGCACATAGGGCGGATCGGATGCTTGCGGTTGTTTGACAGGTTCGGACACGGGTGAACAGTTAGGGAACATCGGGGGCGGCGGCAAGTGGATTAGGGCTCTTTCGGGAACTTTTCCCGGTCTCGGTCGTTGGAGGGTACCCGTATAAACGGAGAGCCAAGGAGATAGACATGAGCAAGCGATTGATTTTAACCGCTTTAGCGGCAACCGGTCTGATGGTCGGCACCGCGGCAAATGCAAATCAGGATGAAACCGGCAAAACCGCCGCCAAGGCTGCGTCGGATAAACAGACCATCATGCTTGATGGCCAACCCGTGGTTGTCTGTACGAAAACGGTGCAGGATAGCTGCATCAATCCGCGCGAGGCCGGACTGGATTGGGGCAATCGGCCTCTCGATCATTGGCCCGGAAAGCCGGGAAGCGAAAAATAGTAAAATGATTCGGCGAGGCCGTCCGTGATCCGGCCTCGCCGCTCTTTCCTTCATGCCCCAAAGGACAGGTTGATAAAGATGTTGCAACGCACCATTTATTAACTAATGGACGCCACAGCATCCCCCACGGAGTATGAAATGAGCAAGAGACTGACCACGAGCGCGATTGTCGCCACCCTGTTGATGGCTGCTACCAGTTTTTATAGTGCGGCGCATCAGAACCACAGTGAAACCGCTGCCTCATCGGCACCAACGACGCTGTTGATGGGCGGCTAGACCGTCTCGGGGCGCAGGATATGAATCCGCGCCTTGCCGCTTTTTCGCACACAATCCAGATCAAAGCCCTTCACCACAATTTCTTCGTCGCTGCCGGTTTCAATCGCGATCCAGCTTGACGGCGCAAACCAGCCGTGGCGGCCCAATTTGTCGAGCGCGACTGCGCCGGCACCGGTGCCATAAGGCGGGTCCATCAGGATCAGATCATAGGGTTTGCGCGCCGCGCCGAGGTGCAGCACCGAACCGATGCGGACATCGGCATCGGCCTCCAGTGTTTCGATATTCTTTTCCAGCGCTTTGATCGCGTCCGGGTCCTGTTCGACAAAGGTACAATGCGCCGCGCCACGGGACAGGGCTTCGAGGCCAAGCGCGCCGGAACCCGAAAACAGGTCCAGTATCTGCAAATCCTCAAAATCGCCGAGACGGCTGGTCAGCATCGAGAACAGTCGTTCTCGCGTACGATCAGCGGTCGGGCGGGTGGTTTCCCCTTTGGGCGCGACGATCTTCCGGCCCCGCCAGTTTCCAGCGATTATGCGCATAATGTTAAAACGCAGACAATCATTTGAGCGACTTTCGGAACTGCACCAGATCATGCTGGCGCACGACCTCGATTTCACCCTTTTCCAGATCGCCGAGCACAAACGGCCCGTAGCGGGTCCGGATCAGCCGGGACACTTCGAGACCGAAATGTTCCAGCACCCGGCGGACTTCGCGATTCTTGCCCTCGGTGAGGGTCATTTCGATCCACTGGTTGCGCCCGGTGCGGCGTTCGAGATTGGCGGTAATCGGACCATATTGCATGCCTTCGATGGTGATCCCGCGGTAGAGTTCCTCAAGCTGATTCTGGGTGATCTCGCCGAATGTCCGCGCCCGATAGGTGCGTTCGATACCATTTTTGGGCAATTCCATCTCGCGCTTGAAGCCGCCGTCGGTGGTCATCAGCAACAGACCCTCGGTGTTCATGTCGAGGCGGCCGATCGGGATGATCCGCTCCATATCCTTGGGCAGGACATCGTAGATTGTCTTTTTGCCGGAAAAGTCGCGCTCTGCGGTGAGATAGCCATTGGGCTTGTGGAAGCGGTAGAGCTTGGCAGGCGACGGTTCCGCGACAGGCTTGCCATCAACGGTGATGCCGGTCAGATTCTTGAGCAGCAGGGACGGGTGCTCGACGACATTTCCGTTCAGTTCAATACGGCCGGCCTCGATCATCCGTTCGATTTCGCGCCGTGATGCGACGCCGGCGCGGGCGAGCAATTTGGCAATGCGCTGCCCTTCGCGAACCTCGGTTGATTGGGGGGAAGACGGGGCTGCCGGTTTTGCTCCCGGCGTTGGTTTTGCGCGATATATCTTGGCTGGTTTTTCTTCGGTCATGGCCGAGACGCATGGCCGAAAAATGCGCTCGCTGCAATCTGTAACCTTTGGTTAGGGGGCTGCGAATGGCTATTGTTACCACTATGGAGTTGGAAATGAGGAAGATTGTCCTGTGTGCATTGATCGGCGGTGCGGCTTTTGCCGGCTTTGTCGGCGCGCAACTGGCACCGGGCTCCGCTGCCCGCTCCGCTCCGGTAACCGCCGATGACAATCATCCCCCCAATCCCGTTGTCATCGAACTGTTCACCAGTCAGGGATGCTCGTCCTGTCCCCCTGCAGATTTGCTGGCCAGTCGGCTGGCGAAAGACGACTCCCTGCTGGTGATTACGCGGCCCGTGACCTACTGGGACCGGCTTGGCTGGAAAGACACGCTGGCCCGTGAGGAAAACACGCAGTTGCAGCGCGCTTATGCCGCCAAGGGCCAGGAAGGATCGGGAGTCTATACGCCGCAAATGGTCGTCAATGGCGGCGGCGGGGCCGTCGGTTCGCGGGAAAATGATATTCGCTCGCTGGTCCGCCGCGCCGACCGGTCCGGTCCCTCGATCACGGCGGCGACCGATGCCGACGGCCAATTGACGGTCAGAATCAGCGGCAAGTCCGATTATCTGGCGGCGGTATCGCTGATTGCGCTCAGCGCATCCGAAACGGTGCGGATCGGCAACGGCGAGAATAGCGGTCGAACCGCGCATTATGTCAATGTGGTCAAGGCCGAACGCAATCTGGGCAGCTGGCGCGGCAAGCCGATGCGGCTTGTTGTCCCGCGCGAGCAATTGCGCGTTAGCGGTGCGGACAAATATGCGATTGTCGTGCAGCGTCCGGGAGCGGGGCCGATTATCGCGGCGAAGCTGCTGGATATTTGAAACGTTACAAGATCAGGCTGGCATTCAGGTGAATAGGCGCTAAAGATTCCCTTAGTTCGAGGGAGAATATGGCGTGAGTGAGCAGGCAGAAAAACCGGGATGGCGTAAAGTAATCGCGTCACTGGGCAATCGCAAAACTCTGTTCATGACAATCTTCGGCTTCGCTGCAGGCCTGCCATATGCATTGCTGCTCGGCACCCTTTACGCCTGGCTCTCAGACGCCGAGGTGGATCTTGAAACCATGGGCGTGTTTTCGCTCATCGGACTGGCCTATGCGTTCAAATTTCTTTGGTCGCCGGCGCTTGACCGGATTAATGTCCCTGTCCTGAAAAGGCTTGGAAAGCGCAAACAATGGATCGTGACCGCGCAGATATTGCTCGGTATCATTTTGGTTGTTCTGGCGATGCTAAACCCTGTTTCGTCGCTCGGGTTATTCTCTTTGCTGGCCGGTATCGGTGCTTTTGCTTCCGCGACGCAAGATGTCGTCATTGATGCGTGGCGAGTCGATGTGGCCGATGACGTGGCAACAATTGATATTCTGTCTACCGTTTATCAGATGGGATACCGGATCGCCGCGCTCGTCGGTGGTGCACTGGCGCTCTTTCTGGCCGAACGAACCGACTGGCCAACCGTTTACATGACCATGGGCGCGATAATGCTGTTGATCGGCTTTGCCGGTCTTTTTGCGCCAGATGCCAAGACAACCGTGCAAACCGCTACAGAAATGGCGGATGAGCATGGCCTGCGGAAAGCTGGCCAGCTTGATCCGCGCATAAGGGGGTGGGCACTGCTGGCTGTATCAATCCTGTGGGGTTGGGCGTTGATAACGGTCGGGACGTTCATGGTCCGATCGCTCGGCAGCGATGCGGAAACGCGGCCGGATTCGGTTGCATTCATCTCTACGATGGGACCGTTGATCGTCGTAGCAACGGTGGTAATTCCGGTCTTTATTTCAGCATTTCTGGTCCGACTGGAACGCAAGGGACAATATCTGCTGACCAAGGATCTTCCTGCTGAATCTACCGCCGGACGATTTCTGGATCATGGTTATCGCGCACTTGTCCTTCCGCTTACCGAATTTGTTGGACGGTTGGGCTGGGCGCTGATCGTTATATTGGGGCTGGTCCTGACGTATCGCATCACCGATTCCATCTGGGGCAGCTTTGCCTATCCGTTTTATCTCGGAGAGCTTCAATATAGCAAAGACGAAGTCGCCGTGGCTTCGAAGTTCTTCGGGATTGGCGCGCTGATGTTAGGTCTCGCGGCTGGTGGATATATGCTCACGACTTTGGGACGGATGTTGACGCTTACCCTGGGTGCTGTACTCGCTGCCGCTACCAACCTGCTCTACGCCGATTTGGCGAGAGGAGGCGCGGTCGTTCAATCGGTCAGCGATTTTACGGGGTTCACGTGGCTTATCGCCAATCTGGGCGGGGATGCAGGGCTTGCCAAGCTGATGATGGCGATCGCTGGCGAGAATATTGCAGTCGGAATAGCCGGTGCAGCCTTCGTCGCCTATTTGTCCTCGATCGTCGCTAAAGGCTATAGTGCGGTCCAATATGCACTGCTGTCATCGCTTACGATGCTGGTCGGGACATTGGGCCGTGGTGCCTTGGGTCAGATGATTGAGGAGCAGGGCTATTTTCAGGTATTCATTCTGACCACCGCCATGGGCGGAATCGCCGTCATAATCTGCATCATCGAATGGATTCGTATTTCGCGGCTTGGCGCCAAGTCGGGTGTTGATGCAACAGCGTTGAAGAACGCCTAATCCGGGACCTGCTCGTTCTCTTTCAGAACATCGCCGGCGAGATAGAGCGACCCCGCGATCAGCACTGTCTTGCCCGCACCGAGCGAGAGAGACTGTAGCGCCGCCTTGATGTCGTCCGCTTCCGCCATCGGGGCGCTGGCATCGGGATAGTCGGTCAGAGCATGCGATTCATGGCCGGGTACCGGGATTACCGTCACGCTGGCCAGCTTCTCGTGCAGCGGCGTGATGATCGCACTGGCATCCTTGTTCGCCAGCATCCCGATCACGAGATCGATCGACCCTGCTTCATAATCGGCAAAATATTTGGCGAGGGCGAGGCCGGCGCTGACATTATGGCCACCATCGACCCAGACTTCTGCGTCGGATGGCAGCAGATGGGTCACCGGTCCGGCGATCAGAAAATGCATCCGGCCCGGCCATTGCGCCCAGCCCATGGCGGCCTTGAGCGCCGCATCGGAAATGGTGATCGCGCTCTGATGGCGCAGCATCGCGATGGCGAGCGCGGCATTGTCCGCCTGATGCGCGCCGACCAGTGCGGGCAGGGGCAGGTTGAGTCGGCCGCTGCCATCCTTGTAGTGGAGCTGGCCTTCGTAGATCGCGGCGTCCCATTCCTCGCCGCGCGGAAAATGCTGCGCACCTATGTCTGCAGCATGATCAGCGATGACGTGCAGCATGTCTGGAGCATATTTTTGCGTGAGCAAGGGCGCGTTCTTCTTTGCTATACCGGCTTTTTCCCAGGCGATGCGAGTCATTGGATCGTCCGGCGTTCCTTCTTCGGGGCTCAGCAGAAAGCCTTCATGGTCGATGCCGAGCGCCGCGATGCCGGTCGCGACCGGATGGGATATGACATTGGTTGCGTCGAGACGGCCGCCGAGACCGACTTCCAGAATGCAGGCGTCGGCGGGCGTTTCGGCGAAGGCGAGGAAGGCGGCTGCGGTTGTTGCTTCGAAAAAGCTCGGGTTGATATCCTCGCTGATATCGAGAACCCGGGCGAGCAGTGCGGCGAGATAGTCATCCTCGATCAGCTTGCCCGCCAGCCGGATCCGTTCGTTGAAACGGACGAGATGTGGGCTGGTGTAGACATGGGCCTTGAGCCCGTCCGCTTCGATCGCGGCGCGAAGAAAGGCGCAGGTCGAGCCTTTGCCATTGGTGCCGGCGACATGGAAGACGGGGGGCAGTTTTTCATGGGGATTGCCGAGACGGTTCAGGACTTCGCTAATCCGTTCCAGCCCCAATATGTCGCGGCCGGGCGAGAGCATCTCGAGCCGGTCGAGTTGTTTCTGGACCGCCGGATGATCGGAATGCGCGCCGTCTGCCATTACAAAAAGCCCCTCCCCTTCAAGGGAGGGGTTGGGGTGGGTCGCGAGCGAAGCGAGCGCATTGCACTGCCCCACCCCCGGCCCCTCCCCTGAAGGGGAGGGGAGAAAAGCATCAAGCCGCGTCTTTCCATGCCATCAGATAGCCCATGACCTGCGCCAAGGTCGCGCGCAGTTCCTT
>CAJQNR010000115.1 GCA_905479715.1 uncultured Sphingorhabdus sp. | reverse complement strand
ACACGAATAATGCTGACAGCTAGGCTGATGCCGTCTAAAATCTGCTGATGTACAAAATCCTGACCAGAAAACATAAGCCCGACATCGCCATCGATCTCGGCACGGCCAACACCCGTATCATGACCGCTGCGGAGGGGATCGTTTTTGACGAACCATCTCTTTGCTGTTTTTCCAGCGGAACAGGCCGGAAGAAGATGGTCGCGGCGGGTATTGAAGCAAAAAAAATGCGGGGCCATGATTCGGCAGACCTGACCATCATTCGGCCGCTTAGCTTCGGTGTTCTGAACAATATCGACGCCACGCGCATGTTTCTGGACTATGCCATTCATTCGAGTATCGGCAAACCGCGCCGCGGTGGTTTGACCGCTACGATTGGCGTTCCGACCGATGCCACAAGTGCGGAGCGTAACGCCCTGATGACGGCAGCAAGAGATGCCGGCATATCTTCGATCAAGCTGGTCGATGAAACCATTGCCGCTGCCCACGGTGCGGGTATAGAAATCGACGGCCCGACCGGTGCCATGATTCTCGAATGCGGCGCCGGACTTACCGAGGCCGTCATCCTGTCTCTCGGTGGCCTGTGCGAACGCGCCGCCATCCGGAAAGGTGGCGACAGCATGGACCAGTCGATTGTGGACTATCTCCATTTCAAACATAAATTCCTGATCGGTCAGAATATGGCGGAACAAACAAAGCTCACACTGGTCGAGCAGATGATTACCGACGCCGGGGCAACCGGATCGGTCGAGGTCAAAGGGCAGAATATGGCGACCGGACTGCCGGAGACCCGGTCCGTCGCGGTTCAGGAACTCGCGGCTCTGGTTAACAAACATATCGATGCCATTGCCGATATGTCAGCCAATCTTTTGGGCAATACCGCGCCCGAACTGTGCGATGACATCTATTCCAACGGGATCATATTGACCGGCGGCAGCGCTGCGATCAATCTGATTGGGCAGACATTGACGGACAGAATTGGTGTTCCGGTCGCCGTGGCCGATCAATCCAAATCCTGCGTCGCGCGGGGCCTGCACAGCACAATGGTCCATTAGCGTTCAAACCGTGATCCCGGCGGATTGACAATAGAAGCATGCGTCACCATAGTTAGCGAATGGCTATGACAATTCCCCTCGGGCGATATCGCCACCTTTCAGGACAGCTCGCCGCAGGAATCTGACCCGGATCTGCGCTATGGGCCTCGACAGAAAGAGGCTGCAAAACGGGGTCCGGGATTTTCACAATCTAAATTGAGAAAAGGTCTTCGCGTTTCGCGTTGTTTCCCAGCCATTTTTGAAAAGAATCTATATCATGAAAGAAACAGACATCAGTGCGGGCGCGGGGCGTCCGGTCATCCACATGATTGATCATGAAAGCGACGCGATTGAAGCATTCGCGATGGCGATGGAGTCCCGCAATCCGAAAGTAGCAGAGATGCTTTATGAGGAGCTTGGCCGCGCAATACTCCATAGTGCGGAAAACATGCCGGACAATATCGTGACGATGAATTGCAAAGTGGAATTTGTCGACGAGACCAGCGGTCTCCGGCGGACGGTCAAGCTGGTCTATCCCAAGGATGCGGATATTGAAAATGATCATCTTTCGATATTGACCCCGATGGGCGCCGGCCTGATCGGAATGGTCGCGGGTGAGACCATCGCCTGGCCGGACCGGAGCGGAACCGAACGGATGTTGCGTATCGTCGAAGTCACCCCGCCCGATGATGCAAATATAAATCCAGGCTGAATTTATGGAGAAAGAACTTGTTCGCTATCGCTGCATCGCCGATGACGGTCGCTGCCTCGATGTAATCGAATATCAGCATTTCAGGATAGTCGACACCGACAGTGGTGTTCGGCAATATCCCGGAGCGCGGAGGTGGGCGACGGCAAATGACGAAGCTGTTCGTTACATCGACAAGGAAACGTTTGAAATTATCGACACGGGCCAATTGGTTCGTCGACAGGATTGAGCCGATACATGGCTGCCCATGGCGCGGCGGCGAATATTGGACTGAAATGGGTGGGGGGAAAGAATGATACGATTTGTGGTGCCGATACTGCTCGTGGCAGCGGCAATCCTGATGGGCCTTCTGCTTCCGGCAAATCCTTGGGTTATTTGGCTATTGGCTCCCGTGGTCGTTCTTCTCGGTGTCGCTGCCTGGGATTTGTTGCAAACCAAACACACATTGCGGCGCAACTATCCGGTAATCGCGCACATCCGGTGGTTTTTTGAAGACCTCCGCCCCTATTTGCGCTCCTATATTGTAGAGAGCGATCTCGACGGCAGACCCTTTAATCACAATGACCGGGCGCTGGTATATGCCCGGGCCAAGGACGACAATTCGTCGCATCCCTTCGGCACGGAATTGAATGTCTATTCCGAAGAATATGACTGGCTCAACCATTCGATCGTGCCCAATGAAAGAGCCGCCGAGGAATTCCGTGTCAATGTTGGCGGCCCGCAGTGCAAGAAGCCTTATTCGGCTGCGATTCTGAATATCTCGGCGATGAGCTTTGGTTCCCTAGGGGCAAAGGCCATCGAGACCCTGAATCTGGGGGCCCAGCAAGGCGGATTTTACCATGATACCGGTGAAGGCGGCTTCAGTCCCTATCATGCCAAACATGGCGGCGATATCGTCTGGGAAATCGGCAGCGGTTATTTCGGATGCCGCACCGACGATGGCAATTTCGATCCCGAAAAATTCGCGCAGACCGCCACTCTAGACCAGATAAAGATGATCGAGATCAAATTGAGCCAGGGCGCCAAACCGGGACATGGCGGCATGCTCCCCGGTGCCAAGGTCACCGCAGAAATCGCCGCAACGCGTCATATTCCAATTGGCAAGGACTGCGTTTCACCGGCTGCCCATACCGCGTTTACAACACCGCTCGAGATGCTCGATTTTGTCCAGCAGCTGCGCACTCTCTCCGGTGGCAAACCGGTCGGCATCAAGTTATGCGTCGGCCAGCCACATGAGGTTTTTGCGGTGATGAAAGCGATGCTGCAAAGCGGCATCAAGCTCGATTTCATTGTTGTCGACGGAGGCGAAGGCGGAACCGGTGCCGCACCGGTTGAGCTATCCGACCGGGTCGGCATGCCGCTCCGCGAGGGTCTTATTCTCGTCAACAATGCGCTCATCGGAGCCGGACTGCGCGGCGACGTCCGGATAGCGGCATCAGGCAGGGTTATCAGCGGAGCAAGCCTCGCAATGAACGCGGCGCTCGGCGCGGACTGGTCCAACGCCGCCCGTGGCTTCATGTTTTCGCTGGGTTGCGTCCAGTCCTTGCAATGCCACACCGGCAAATGTCCGACCGGCATAGCGACACAGAGCGCATCACGACAGCGCGGTCTGGTGGTCGAAGACAAGGCCGAGCGCGTCTCCCGGTTTCAGAAGCAAACTGCGGCAGCCTTGCGCGACATCGTGGTTTCCATGGGGCTTGATACCCCTTCGCAAATCCGTCCGCACCATCTGCATGAACGGCTGAACGCGGTCAAATCCAGTTCGATTGACCAGATTTATCCGTTCCTGAAAGCCAACGCGCTGATCGATACGCCGGAAGCCACGCCCTATGCCCGTTTCTGGGCTGCAGCACAGGCAGAGAGTTTCAGGGCGCTGGCAGATATACCCCAGACCAGTTACGAATGAGAACGCGTCATTGCGCGCCTTCTGACGAATCTGGCGAAAAAAATATCCGAGTTTCGTAACCTGAATATCCGCTACGGAAAGCGGCCGAAATCGATGGACTCGATATCAAGATGGTCGCTTCGGATTTGCCGGCGACAAAAGCGTGATTCCAAATCATTAATCTTTGTGATATTTGCTCCACTTGCCCGATAATCACGGTTTGTGATCGCGCTATACCCCAATGCTTCGCCACGAAAGCATGGTCTTTAGGAGAACAAAATGTCTGTCGTAACCACCGAAAAGCATGACAATATTCTGGTCATTGTATCGAACAATCCTCCGGTAAATGCTCTCGGCGCAGCGGTTCGACAGGGACTGGTCGATGGTATTGATGAGGCTCTCTCAAACGACGAGATAGAGGCGGTGGTAATCCGCTGTGATGGACGGACGTTTTTCGCCGGTGCCGATATTACCGAATTTGGCAAACCGATGCAGGGACCCAATCTACTCGAGGCAATCGATCGGCTGGAAGCCAGCAGCAAGCCGGTTGTCGCGGCGATCCACGGGACCGCTCTGGGCGGCGGTTGTGAGGTTGCTCTGGCCTGTCACTACCGGATTGCGGTGCCGTCGGCGAAAATGGGTCTGCCCGAGGTCAAATTGGGCCTGATCCCGGGTGCCGCCGGAACCCAGCGCCTGCCGCGAGTGGTTGGCGCGGAAGCCGCTTTGCCGATGATCGTGATCGGCAATCCGATCTCGGCGGCGAAAGCACAAGCCATCGGGCTGGTCGACAAGATCGTTGGTGAAGGCAGTCTCGCCGATGATGCCATCGCATTTGCGCGCGAGCAGATCGGCAAGCAACCGCCGCGCTCTTCGGAGGGCAGGGCCAATGAAGATGCGATCAGGAACCCCGCCATTTTCGACGAATTCCGACAGAAAAACGGCCGCAAGATCCGGGGTTTTGACGCGCCCGAAGCGGGCATTCAGGCGGTAAAGGCCGCGGGCGAATTATCCTATGCCGACGGCGTGAAAAAAGAGCGCGAACTGTTCACGAAACTGATGACCGGCACGCAATCGGCGGCCATGCGGCACTATTTCTTTGCCGAACGGGCGGCAAACAAGATCGACGGCATTGATCCCAAAATCGATCTTATCCCGATCAAGAAGGTGGGCATATTGGGCGCCGGCACCATGGGCGGCGGCATCGGCATGAATTTTCTGTCCGCTGGTATTCCCGTGACAATTGTCGAACTGAAAGAGGAAGCGCTGGACCGCGGCGTTGGTGTGATCCGCAAAAATTACGAGAATACGGCGAAACGCGGACGGATGACCGAGCAGCAGGTCGAGGATGCGATGGGCCTATTGACGCCCAGCCTGTCTTATGACGATCTCGCCGATTGCGACCTGGTGATCGAGGCGGTGTTCGAGAATATGGACGTCAAAAAGGAAGTCTTCACCAAGCTTGATGCCATATTGCAGCAGGGCGCGATCCTAGCCAGCAACACCAGCTACCTGAATATCGACGAGATCGCGGCGGTGACCAAGCGGCCTGAATATGTCCTCGGCCTGCACTTTTTCTCGCCAGCCAATGTGATGAAATTGCTGGAAATCGTGCGGGGCGAGAAAACCGCTGATGATGTTCTGATGACGGCGATGAAATTGTCGAAGAGGATTGGCAAGGTCGCGGCGGTCTCGGGTGTCTGTCCCGGCTTTATCGGCAACCGGATGCTCAGCCCGCGTCAGGAACAGGCCAACGCCATGATCATGGAAGGCGCCAATTATTGGGATGTCGACGATGTTCTGCTGGAGTTCGGCTTTCCGATGGGACCATTCCAGATGTCCGATCTGGCCGGTGTCGATATCGGCTGGCACCGCGATCCGGAACGTATCGAAACCCTTCGCGACGCCTTGTGCGCCGCCGGTCGCTGGGGCCAGAAAGTCGGCAAGGGATTTTACGACTATGATCAGGCGCGCCAGCGGACGCCCTCCGATGAAGTCAAAAAGATCATTGCCGATTTCGCCGCCAAAGCCGGCAAGGCGCAACGCGACATTTCGAAGGACGAGATCCGCGAGCGGCTACTTTACCCGATGGTCAACGAAGGCGCCAAAATCCTCGAGGAAGGCATGGCGCAACGCGCCAGCGATATCGATGTCGTCTGGATCAACGGTTATGGCTGGCCGCTCTATACTGGCGGTCCGATGTTCTGGGCCGATACGGTTGGCCTAGACAAAGTCGTTGCCGGACTGGAGAAACACGGCTTGCCGGTAGCCGATATGCTGCGGGAGAAGGCGAGCAAGGGCGAACGATTCAACGGATAGCCCAGCGCCGATCGATTAGGAGAGAAAAACTTGCCCACTCAAGCAAAAGATCCACTGGAAAAGTGGACAGCAACTGCTGAATGGCCCGTCCGATCACGCGAGGATGTAGAAGCTTTGCTTTGCGCGCCCGGTCAGCCGTTTGAAATGGAAATGGTCGATATCGACGGGGTCGCAACCCGCGTCTGGAAAAATGCCCATCCCAGCCTCGCGGCTCTGGCCGAACATGCGCGCGGTCATGGCGACAGCGAATTTCTGATATTTGAAGACGAGCGCGTGACTTATGCCAACTGGTATCGCGCCGTCGCTGCTCTCGCAGTGGAACTGCAGAAAATGGGGGTAGCCAAAGGCGACCGGGTGTCGCTGGCAATGCGCAACCTGCCCGAATGGCCGGTGATTTTCTTCGCCGCGACCTCGATCGGTGCCATTGCTGTGCCGCTAAACGGCTGGTGGACAGACCAGGAACTGGTTTTCGGACTGGAAAATTCAGAATCCAGTATATTGCTGTGCGATGCCGAAAGATGGGACCGGATTTCTCCGCATCTGGCGGAGTTACCCGATCTCAAACATGTCATCGTAGCGCGCAGCCTGGGCACATTGGCAGCGCCGGCGCGCCCGCTGGAAGACATTATCGGCCGACCCAATGACTATGGCGATTTGCCGGACCAGAATCTGCCTGCCGTCGACATTGCACCGGATGACCCATCAACGATTTTCTATACCAGCGGCACAACCGGACAGCCAAAGGGCGCGCTCGGCACGCATCGCAATCTGACGACCAACGCTGTTACCGTCGGCTATTCGGGAGCCGCGCAAGCTTTGCGGAGGGGAGACGAGCTGCCTGAAACCACGCCGCGAGTCGGTCTGACCGTGGTACCGATGTTCCACTGCACCGCCTGTTCCGCGACCATGATGCCCACCGTTCACGGTGGCCACAAGATGATCTTCCTGCACAAGTGGGACACGGTCAAGGCGATGGAAATCATCGAGCGGGAAAAGGTCAATGCGACCGGCGGTGTGCCGTTTATCGCCTGGCAATTGATCGAACATCCTGACCGCGAAAAATATGATCTGAGTTCGATCGATTCGATCAGCTATGGCGGTGCGCCGTCAGCGCCGGAACTGGCCCGCAAGATTTATGAAGTTTTCGGAGCCTTGCCCGGCAATGGCTGGGGCATGACCGAAACCATGGCGACGGTGACCTCGCATAGCGCCGAGGATTATCTCAATCGCCCGACCAGTTGCGGTCCGCCGGTGGCTGCCGCCGACCTGAAGGTCATGAGCGAGGACGGCAGCAGCGAAATGCCGATTGGCGAAGTCGGTGAACTTTGGGCGCGCGGCCCGATGGTTGTGAAGGGCTATTGGAAACGACCGGAGGCAAGCGCTGAAACCTTCGTCGATGGCTGGGTCCGAACCGGCGATCTGGCGCGACTGGACGATGAGGGCTTCTGCTATATTGTCGACCGGGCAAAGGATATGATCATTCGTGGTGGCGAGAATATCTATTCCTCCGAGGTCGAGAATATTCTCTATGACCATCCGGCCGTGATGGATGCCGCCTTGATTGGCATTGATCACAAGATGCTCGGCGAAGAACCCGCCGCTATTGTGCAGCTGGTTCCGGGACAAACTGCCACCGAAGCCGAATTGCAGCAATGGGTTCGCGAAAGACTGGCAAACTTCAAAGTGCCGGCAAAGATTCTGTTCCGCACAGAAAGCTTGCCGCGCAATGCCAATGGCAAGATAATGAAGAAGGATCTGAAAGCGCTTTTCTAGGGCTCAGTCGCTTGGCGGTATCAGGCGCATCATGCCTTCCTGAACCGCCGACGCAACCAGCAAGCCGTCCTGTGTATAGAGGGACCCGCGATTGAGACCGCGCGCATGGCCGGACCAGTCGCTGTCCATGACGTAGCAGATCCACTCATCGGCCCGGAAATCGTCATGGAACCACATCGCATGGTCGAGGCTGGTCGAAAATAATCCCGGTGTGGTCCAGTGAATTCCGTGCGGAATCATCGACGTCGACAACAAGCCCATATCGGACGCAAAGGCCAGTGTAGCGCGGTGGATCAGCGGATCATCCGGTAACGGCGCAACCGTCTTGAACCACTGATATTGGCGTGCATCCGCGCTTTTGCCTTCCGGACAGAAGCTGCGAACATCAAAGGGCTTCGGAACACTCAGCCGCTCTATATCGTCATCCGATACCTGCGGATTGCGGGCGATTTGTTCCATCGCGCCCATACATTGCTCCGGCGGCAGAACATCCGGCAACGGGATTTGATGGCTGAGTCCCTCCGCAGGCTTTTGAAAGGATGCGGTCAGGTTGAAGATTACCTTGCCATCCTGCCGGACAACCACCCTGCGGTTGGAGATGCTGCGGCCGTCAAAGTCCCGATGTACCCGGAAATGCAGCGGCTTTGTTTCATCCCCGGCGCGCAGGAAATAGGAATGGAGCGAATGGATATTCTTTTCGTCATCAACCGTGCGATCGGCAGCGACAATCGCCTGGGCAATCACCTGACCGCCAAAAATGCGTTCACGGGCGGTTGAATCAAGCGCCGGATATGTAAACTCGTCGGCAGCATCGGTCGTGAGGTCAAAGGTCGCCAGCAATCCGGCTATAAGCTTCTCCGCGGGCACGGAGGCACGATGGGCCAGGGCTTGCGACAACCGGCGGTCGACATGTTCTTCTGTTAGTTTTTCCAAAACTGATTCTATCCCTAAATATGCGTCAAATGGTGAATATCGCTAGTTTTCAGGGATAGATTTCGAACAGGCCGGCCCCACCCTGTCCGCCACCGATGCACATGGTCACAACGCCCCATTTGGCACCGCGACGCCGACCTTCCTGCAACAAATGCCCCGCACAGCGCGTACCGGTCATGCCGAACGGGTGGCCAATAGAGATCGAACCGCCATTGACGTTATATTTGTCGGGATCAATTCCCAGACGATCACGACTGTAAAGGCACTGGCTCGCGAACGCTTCGTTCAGTTCCCAAATATCGATATCGTCAACCGTCAGGCCCTGCCGTTCAAGCAGTTTGGGAACCGCAAATACCGGGCCAATACCCATTTCGTCCGGCTCGCATCCGGCCACGGCCCAAGAGACAAAACGGCCCAGCGGTTTCAGTCCACGGCGTTCGGCCTCTTTGGCTTCCATAAGCACGACAGCCGCGGCTCCGTCAGACAATTGGCTGGCATTTCCGGCCGTGATAAATTTGTCTGGCCCCATGATCGGCTTCAGACTGGACAGGCCTTCCAACGTCGTTGTCGGTCGATTGCACTCGTCGCGATCGACCGTGTAATCGACGATGCTCTCTTCCTTGGTTTCCTTGTCGACCAGTTTCATCTTCGTCTGCATCGGCACGATTTCGTCGGCAAACAGATCCGCTTCCTGCGCCGCAGCCATACGCTGCTGCGATTGCAGGGAATATTCATCCTGATAGTCGCGGCTGACATTGTAACGCTCCGCGACAATATCGGCGGTCTCGATCATCGGCATGAAGATCGCGGGGGCAATTTTCAGGATTTCTTCGTCGATGCTGCCTTCCGGCGCCCGGGGGCCCTGCATGGAAATGCTTTCGACACCGCCAGCGACAACGCAATCTGCCCCGTCCCCCCGTATATGGTTCGCCGCGATGGCAATGGACTGCATGCCGGACGAACAGAAACGATTGACCGTTGCTCCGGCAGTTGTTTTGGGAAGGCCGGCGAGAAGCGCTGCATTGCGCCCGATATTGGGAGCAGCATGCGCGACATTGCCGAATATGCAATCATCGACAAAGTCGCTTTCAACTCCGGATTTGGCGACAGCATGTTTGACGGCATGCGCCGCCATTGTCATCGGAGGCGTGATATTGAAGCCACCGCGACCAGCTTTGGCAAGCCCGGTCCGGGCATAAGATACGATGACTGCTTCGCGCATAAAATTCTCTCCGTTCGGTGACCAAATATTCCACTATGCCAGGGTCACAATTGCAAATGACGGCCTAAGTCTATTTGCCATCTTGTCAAGAGAACCGCTATCGATGAGCAGGCGCCTCCCGTTGCGGATCATCGCAACGGGAAGACAGCCGCCATGGCAGTGTCACCATAATCCGGGTCACGAAGCTTTTGTACCTTTTCCAATACCCATTATCGGCAACATTATATACTGGTTGGCGGCAGGCCGGCACCGAGGGCACGGATATGGCGCAGAACCCCGATCAGTCGCCGGATTTTGCAATTGCTTCCAGAGCATCAATGTCGACGCGGTTGATGACCGCGCGCAAATCATCGATGGAATCGGCAGCACCATCGGCCTGGACATTGAAGCGGTCGCCGACAATCATTCCATAGCGACCGTCCTGCCGTGCGCTGTCAAAGCGGATCGTGGTCATACGACCGTCGATCTTGCCCATCTTTTCAAATACGCTGCCATTCTGGCTTTCGGATTCCATATTCAAGGCGTTGCCCAAAGTGGCAAGACTTCCGGCGACCCCCAAATCGGTAATTGTC
>CAJQNR010000114.1 GCA_905479715.1 uncultured Sphingorhabdus sp. | reverse complement strand
CGGAATCATTTGCCACAACAAATATTCATCGCCCTGCCCCGCGCGGACAACCTTTGCGTTATATTCGGCAACGCCGCGTTTCAGGCCTTCGGCATAGCCGCGGCCATCCCGCCAGGCGGTCCGGCCGGCCGTCGCGAGCAGGTCATTGCCCCCCGCCTGCAACGGCAATTCGGGAGGAACCGCCGGACCATTGAACCATTTGGTAAAAAGTTCATTCGCGCAGACAAGGCGGCCCGCACGGTCGGTAATCGCCAGACCGATGTCCGCCTGATCCGCGACCATCCGGGTAACCGCCCAGTCACCCGGATCGGCCGGGTCCTGATCGAAATCGTCCGCTTGCGGACGCAGGAAAAAGGCCACACCCGCCATGCTGATTACCAGAGCGAGAAAAGCAGTGATCAAGGCAATATTCTGCACTTGCCAGTAGAGCAGGCCGGCAGACGCGAGCACCGCCACAATCATCAATATAGCCCTGATCCGCACACCGATCTGCGCCTTGCGGGGACTGGGATTCAATAACCCGTTGCCTTGCGGAGACTTACTCGCCATCGCCTAGCCGTTCCGATTGCCGTTTTGCCAATTCTGCCTGTCGTTTTCGACCAATCCACCAGCGCCAGCCAAAGCTGCTCAGCACATATCCTACCGCTGCGAACACAACGGCCAACACCGCAAATCCAAAAAATGTAACCGCCGCTTCTCGCCCAAGCCAGCCCAGCCATTGGGCGACTTCGCTCACAAATTGCGTATCGACCACTTCGTGAACGGTCGACCGGGCTGTCCCCGGTTCGACCTGCAACATGGATTTGCCAATCTGATTGGCGATGGCGATCCAAAACGGATAGGTGAATGGATTGGTGATGAATGTGGCGACCGCAGCAATCGGCACGTTGGCCCGCATCGGCAAAGCCAGAAACAGGGCAACAAAAGTCTGGCCACCCAAAGGAACCAGGAAACCGGCCAACATGCCCAGAGCGACCCCGCGCGGGACAGAACGACGATTGAAATGCCACAGATCAGATCGCAAAAAACGGTGCGCGATGGGCTTCAGATATTTATTCTTGGCCATGCTCGCACGGGTCGGCATTTTTCTGTCCGCCCAAGCCGAAAAGCGCTTGATCGTTCGCGCCCCCCAATCTTTTGGTGGAGGGTTAAGATCTGAATTATCCATGTTCGCGCATTAGCCGGCCCTGCTGCCGTTTCCAGTCACGATCCTTTTCGGTCTGGCGCTTGTCCGGCGCCTTCTTGCCCTTGGCGAGAGCCAGTTCCAGCTTTGCCCTGCCCTTGCTGTTGAAATAGATCGACAGCGGCACGATCGTCATGCCCTTGCGCATTACCGCCCCGTGCAGCCTGTTTATCTGGCGCCGGCTGAGCAGCAATTTGCGTGGCCGCGTGGGGGTGTGATTGTACCGGTTGCCATGGCTCCATTCCGGAATATTGGCATTGATCAGCCAGACCTCGTCATCCTTCACCTCGGCATAGCTTTCGGCGATCGTCCCCGAGCCAAAGCGCAGTGACTTCACTTCGGTGCCGGTCAGCATGATCCCGGCTTCAAACTTGTCATCCAGAAAATAGTCATAGCGTGCGCGCCGGTTTTCGGCGACGACCTTCTGCTTGTCAAATTCTTCCGGACGCGGTTTTGCCATCAGACCAGGCCTGCCCCTTCCAGAGCAGCATCCACGGCTTTGCGGCTGGCTTCGGACGGCGGCGTCATCGGCAGGCGCAGGTCAGTTGAGAAGTCCGGCATGACCCGGGACAATGCATATTTGATCGGCCCCGGCGAAGCGTCGGAGAATAGCGACTTGTGCAAAGGATAGAGCACATCGTTCAACTCGCGTGCCTTGGCATAATCGCCTGCGGCACAGGCCGCCTGAAACTCCGCGCATAATTTCGGCGCGACATTGGCGGTGACCGAAATACAGCCAACACCACCCGCCGCATTAAACGCCAGCGACAGCTCGTCGACTCCCGAAAGCATGACAAAATCGTCAGCACAATTGAGTCGGTGTTCGGTGACCCGGTCGAGGTCGCCACTGGCATCCTTGATCGCGACAATCCCGGGCAGCTCGGACAATGCCGAAACCGTATCGGGCAGGATATCGGTGACCGTGCGTGCCGGCACATTATAGAGAACCAGTGGCAAATCGATATTCTGCGTCAGGGTCGTGAAATGGGCGGTTATGCCTTCCTGATTCGGGCGGTTATAATATGGGGCGACGACCAGACCCGCCGCTGCTCCGCATTTCTTCGAGAAGGTAAGATGGAGCAAGGCATTGGTCGTATCATTGGAACCACAGCCGGCGATGATCGGCACCCGGCCCGCTGCCTGTTCGATACAGACTTCGATGACCCGATGATGCTCGGCATTGGACAGGGTCGACGCCTCCCCCGTGGTCCCGCAGGGCACCAGAGCACTGCTGCCCTGGTCAATCTGCCAGTCCACCAGAGCGCGAAACTGGTCTTCAGCAAACGATCCGTCGCGAAAGGGCGTCGCCAGAGCCGGAATTGAGCCGGAAAACATGGAATAATCCTTTATATTTACCTCGGAAATGGGCAAAGCCGTTACCAAGTCATTTGCATTATTAACAGCGATATAGTGCGCCGTTCAGCGCCTGATAAGGAGCCTAGCCCCATAATGTCCAGCATGGTATCAAGATTTCTCATCGGAGCGCTGCTTTTATCTCCTGTCACCTGTATGGCGGCCGAACAGATTGGCTGGCAAAGTGCGGATAGCGGCCTGTCCGATCCAACCGGCGGCAATGCTATCCTTGGCCTGCAACGCTGGCGGGTTCTTACCCAGTCCGACAATTATTCCTTCGAGGATTATGCCGGTTTTCTGGTGACCTATCCGGGCTGGCCGGAAGACACACGGATGCGGCGCAATGCCGAGCAGGCAATCAACATCAACAGTTTCTCCCCGAGCCGGGTGCTCGCCTTTTTTGAAAAATTTCCGCCGACGACCAATGCCGGTGCTGCCAAATATGCGGTCGCCCTGCAATCGAGCGGAATGAGCGACAAAGCCACTGCTATGGCGAAACAGGCATGGCGGGGCGGTACGCTGACCGACGAAGACGAAGCCGCCCTGCTATCGCGGTTCAGTTCGGTTCTGACCATCGACGACCATGATGCACGGATGGACGCGCTGCTCTGGGCGCGGGCAACGCGCGATGCTGCAGGCCAGCTAAGCTTCACTTCTTCTGCCAGACGGCCGGTTTTTGCTGCACGTCTGGCCCAGCTGACGGAATCAGGCGATGCCAATGCACAGGCCAGCGCCGTCGGTGCCATTGCCCGCGACGATTCCGGCTATCTCGCGGATCGCGCCCGTTATTTGCGCAACCGGGGTCAAAGTTATGCAGCACGCCAGCTGCTGGCGACGAGATTGCCGCTGCGGGTCAAGCCCGCCCTGCCCGAAACCTGGTTCGAATCCCTGCTGCTCAATGCAGAAGCGGCGGCCAATGACCGACAATGGACGACGGCCTATGATATCGCGTCGAAAATAGAGGACGCCTATGACGGTCCGACCCGAATCGCCGACCAGAACAGCCGGGTACGCGACAAATATTCCGATCTCGCCTGGATAGCGGGCACGTCTGCGCTCAACGGCATGCGCCAGCCAGCCAAGGCCATCCGGATGTTCGATCTCTATGCGCAATCCTATGATTCGCCTAATATCACGTCGAAAGGCTATTATTGGGCCGGAAGAGCGGCGGCGGCGGCCGGCCAGACCGCACAGGCCAATGCCTATTTCGAAAAAGCGGCGGCTTACCCCGACTATTTTTACGGCCAGTTATCGCTGGAACGGCTCGGACGCCCGCTACCGGAGTTCAACCGCAAGCCAGCCGTGGAAATCACGGAAGCCGACCGCAGCGCCTTTGACAAGGAACCGCTGGTTGTTGCGACCAAAGCATCGGTGCGCACCGGCCCCTGGCGCGAACAGATCCGCTTCCACCGCGCCCTCGCCTATAATGCCAAGACCGCGAAAGATTATTTGCTGATCAGCGACCTTGCCGTCCGCATCGGCGCCCGCGATCTCGGCGTCATCAAGGGAATCAGCGCGCTTGGTGCCGGTGTCGGTGCAATCGACGAAACCACCTTCCCGACCATGGACGTTCCTTTCGGACATGAAAGCAGCTGGACACTCATCCACGCCATCACCCGGCAGGAAAGCCAGTTCGCCGAAGGCGCGATCAGCCACGCCGGTGCACGCGGCCTGATGCAGCTGATGCCCGGCACCGCCCGCGAGCAATCCGGCAAGGCGAACCTGTCCTATAACCTCTCCTCGCTGACCGACGACCCGCAATATAATATCCGCCTCGGCAGCGGCTATATCCAGCGGATGATGGACTATTATGGCGGCAGCTACCCGCTCGCCGTCGCGGCCTATAATGCTGGCCCCGGCAATGTGAACAAATGGCTCCGCGCCAACGGCGATCCGCGCATGGGCGGCATCGACTGGGTCCAGTGGATAGAGGATATTCCGATTTCCGAGACCCGCAACTATGTCAAACGCGTGCTGGAAAATGCGGTGGTCTATGATACCAAAAACCCGCGCGGCCCGACGATCAAAAGCGACACGCCACTGTCGCGCTATATCGGAAAAAACAGTCGAGGGTAAAATTCGGGAAAGGCAAGGCGTGGCGGGAAGACACCGGGATGACCGGTGCCCGCTTGCGGAACGTCAGGTCAGCCTAATCAGGGCGTTTCCGCTCAAGCGGTGATCTCAGGCGGACGCTTCGCTCAGCAGCTCTGCGGAAAAATCCGGCCAGTCAGAAAAGCCCCTGTCTTTCGGGTCTTCCACGGCGAGAAGTTTTCTGGACCTGTCGCAACCAAGATCAAAATTTTGGCGAGCAATGGGACTATCCTTGTCCAGACAGTGAAAGCTTCGCACAATCGGCGCAGAATAATTGGACGGCGATTCTCCAATCACAATCGCCAGTTCATCCTGATCGAGACGGACCAGCGTTCCGACAGGCAATATGCCAAGGCTATCGACAAAATCGTAGAATATCAGCTGGTCGAAATGACCCGACCACGACATCATTTCTGCCAGCGCCTCAGACGTCGAAAGGGGATCATTGTAGGGCCGCCGGGAAGTGATCGCGTCATAGACATCACAGATGCTCGACATCCGGGTAAAGATGCTGAGATCATCGCCAGATAATCCCCCCGGATATCCGGTTCCATCCATTTTTTCATGGTGCCGCAGACAGACATCGAGCACGATGTCGCTTAGACCTTTCGACGCTGACAATATTTCGTGACCCCGCTGGGGATGACTGCGGATCACGTTCCATTCGCTCTCGTCGAGTTTTCCTGGCTTGGACAAGATGCTGTCCGGAATGGTCATTTTGCCGATATCATGCAAAAGACCGGCCATGCCGATATCGTGCATTTGCCACTCGGGAAAACCCATTTTACGCGCCAGATTGACCATCAGGGCGCATACCGAGACGGCATGCAAATAGGTATATTCTTCCTTGGTTTTTATGCGCGCAATATTGAGAATGATGGTCGGATCGATATTGACCGATCTGGATATCTGTTCGATCAGAGGGGCCAATTTGCGCGACTTGACCCGCTTTCCGAGGCGAGCGTCATCAAACACGGCCATGACCGCCGCCCGCGACCGCATTATTGTAGCGGTGGCCTTGCGGACCTCCGCTGCGTGCTCGCGCGGCGACAGGCGATTGAAGACCGGTTCCGTAACATCCCGCAAATAGGATCGGGGCCGGTCGCTGGCCGATGCCTTCAGCGCCTTCGCCAATTTTGGTGAATAGACTTTAGGTTCACCCGCCTCAAGGATCGCAACCGGCTTCAACGACGGCGACAGTTTTTTGCCGCGCGCTTCATCAATGGTGACCCGAGCCACATCACTGGACATGATCTGTTCGATCTGCGCCTCGTCATTCAGCAGAAACCGTGATCGCCAAAACGGGTGATCAAACCACGATCCTTCCATGGAATGAATGAACATTCCCAACTCGAGCTGGCTGGCCTGAATTTTACGCAGCATCTCCCAATTCCCTCGATCTCTCTCCTTATCACCTTCTATAAACGGCAAAGCTCCGTTTCGCTTAAGGCGACCATCCACTTTTTTTATCCGCATTGTAACGAAACATCCTGTCCGCTTGAATAACCTTGAAACCGTCAAGACTTCCGGAGAATTTATGCCACAGACAACGCGCAATATAGCGATATTCGTATCGATCATGCTTCTGCTTACTGTGGCTACCCAGTCACTATATCTGGCCACCCTTAGCGGTGTCGGAATCGTTGAGGGCTGGCCTCTGCGATCCACGATCTGGACCATGGAACTGATATTATTTACCGGCATTACGATTGCGTCACTCGTCGGGCTGGTCCGGTCTGCCGACATGCAATGGGGCTGGGCCGCGCTCCTGGCATCCGGACTGATAAACATCCTTCAGTCGGGCATCGGCCTGTCGATGTTTCTGCCAGCCGCCAAGGCCGGTGCCGAATTTGCGCCACTCATGGGCACTCTGCTCGCCGGATCCTTTCTGTTCTACAATCTCGCCAAGGCCATCCTCGGCCTGAGCGCGTTGATTTTCGGGCTACCACTGTTTCGCAGCGACAGAACCATCGGCCGGGCGGTCGGGCTGGTCAGCATGATCGTCGGCGCGGTTGCCATTGTCCTGAATATTGCAGCCGTTTATCTGGGACGCGGCGCGATACCATTTTCAGGCGCAAGCGGTTCTGTTGCTACATTATTTGCCGGCTGCGCAATCTGGCTTTCTTCCGCCAGGAACGAGAGAAGTCGGCCGATCATGAAATGAACGGGGAAGCGTGAGCGCTATCGCTATCGTTCGCATCCCTATCGAATAAGCCGGAATATAAACAAGCCGCCAGCCACTGCTATCGACGCCCGAAAGGACTAGTCCTTGACCTCATAGCCAAAAGCATCATGGGCCAGTTTCACCAGTTTGGGATCCGCTTCTGGCAAATCCTTTGGCAAGGCCGCCTCCAGCGATTCCGCGACATGGGTCATGGCGGCGATACGTGCGGATTTCTTGTCATTGCCATCGATCACCTTCCACGGCGCCCAGCGCGTGTCGGTATTTTCGAACATGTCATGGATTGCGACAAGATACTCGTCGCGCTTTTCCCGGTTGCGAAAATCCTCTGCGGTAATCTTCCAGCGCTTGTGCGGCGTGTCGAGCCGTTTGGCGAGGCGCTTGTCCTGCTCTTCCTGCGTCGTGTGGAAAAACAGCTTCACCAGATTAGTGCCGCCGTCGAGCTGCTGCGCTTCGAACTCGTTGATCTCGTCATAGCCACGCTTCCATTCGGCCTTGGTGCAGAAATTCTCGACCCGCTCGACCAGGACGCGGCCATACCAGCTGCGATCGAACACACCGATTTCGCGGCTGCCCGGCAATTTTTGCCAGAAACGCCACAGAAAATGGCGGTCTTTTTCTTCCTTGGTCGGCGCGCCAATCGGCCAGACGTCGTAATAGCGCGGGTCCCATTCGCCGGTCATCCGGCGGATCGATCCGCCCTTGCCAGCCGCATCCCAGCCTTCGAATACCAGCATCGACCGGCTGCCGTGAATGATATGCTTGAAATGAATATGCGCGAGCCGGTCTTGCAGCGCTTTCAGCGCATCACCATAATCGCCGTCAAATTTTTCGCCGGCTTCATAGTCGGACAGATCTATGGTCATTTATGCTCCATCATCCCGCAATTGATCCCCGGGTCCAGGGTTGGTGGCTATATCCGCCGTTGCCAGGCGCTCCGGGCTATGCGCCGCGTTCAACCTGACGATATACTATAATATAGTAAAATGGGCCAACCGGTTAACCCTGTTCGCGGACTTTACCTGTCGCGTCGGTCAGACTGCCGCAATTCCCATTCATCCCGCGCCTGCAGATGCCCGCGCGCGCGTTGCATCGACTGGGTCACTTCCATTTTTCCGGGCGACAGACTGTCCGCCTCGTCATAGAGGGCCAGCGCGGAACCGAGATCGCCGCGCTGTTCCGCGCACAGCGCGCGATTAAATGCCAGCGAGATATGGACCTGCCCGTTCTGCGCTGCTTCATCCCACATCCGGCAGGCTTCTGCGGCATCGCTCTTGGTCATCTTGATCCCCGCCTTGAAGAAATTTCCTTCCACTTTCGTCATCCCCTTGCGGCTTTCGAGGATGCGGACGTCGATACGATATGCTCTCGGGGCCAGATCATTGCGGACAGCATTGGCGGTCTCGGACAGCATCGTCCGGATCACGGATTCACTGCTCGCAAAATCCTCATCATCGCCGGCACATATCGTCTGTTCGCTTTGGTGCGGAAAGCTTTCGGTATAAATGCTGCGGCCATCACTATAGCGGGTTGCCCGCACCTGCGCGCGGAAATCGATGTGACGGGTCAGGCAATCCACCTTGATATTCTTATAGGTGATGCATTTGTCCTTCTCGCCGCGCTTCACGCAGCGCCGCCGCTTTGCGACCGTGTCATATTGCTCGACACCAGCCATCACATTGCCCGAAATAATCGCATCGGACCGGACCGCAGACCGTCCACCGATAATGTCAAAATAGGGCTGATCAAAAACCCGGATAGCCGAAAGCCGGTCCTCCAGTTCAAACGCCAGCGCCCGCCCGTCACGGCCTCCAAAGCCATCGATTGCGATCGACTGGATTTCGGTAAATTCGGGAGATTGGGCCGGTGACATCCCTTCGATGGTCAGAACTTCGGCCCGGACGGCGGTGGAAAGCCCGGATAGCGCCAGCAAGCCGCCGATCATGGCGGTCAAAAATCTGTTCATGTCCATCCCCCCGATGTTCAATCGTCAAAAAAATCCAGTGTTTCTGCCTATGACGTTAATCGCCGATGATCAAATTTGCAATTCGGCCGGGGTCCTGCATCGGCATGAAATGGGTCAGATCGGGCAGATAGATATCGGTGCCATGCGCAAATTCTTCCGCCAGTCCGGGCGGTGTGGGTGACGACGCAAAATCAAAAGCGCCATCCTGTTTGAACTGTGCGGCCCGCAGGACTGGCACCGGCTGCGTGATCTTCCCGATCATCGGCCAGGGATCAACCGATGTGCTCGTTGCGTAGATCGACGCTTCGGTTTGCGGGGGACAGGCCAGTTCAAAGCCGCCCTTGCCATCCGTCAGCAGGCCATATTCGCAATAGTCCCGCAGCACGCCCGGATTCCAGAGATTGTAGGGATGGCGGTCCTTGAACCGTTCGAACATCGCGTCCGGTCCGGTCCAGCTGTTGCGGCGCTTGGCAACCATCTCGTAGGTTGCGCTGAAATCCGTCGGATCCTTATAGGCTGCGCGGTCCATGATCACCGGGTCGATCAGCACCAGTCGCTCGAAAAGTTCGGGCAATTGGTCGACGACCTGGACCAGGCAACAACCGCCCATGCTGTGGCCCGCTGCCGTCGCAAAGCCTGTCCCGAGCGATTCCAGCAACTGCGCCGTTGCGCCGGATACCATCGCCCAGTCGGTGATAATAGGTGCAGCGCTGCGTCCGTGGCCCAGCTGATCGAGGGCAATGACATGGGTGCCGTCCGGAAAAGCATCGACGACCTTGTCCCAGCAACGCGCATGGAAGCCCGTCGCATGAAGCAGCAGGATAGAGGGCCCGTCACCAGCCCTGCCCCATTCGAAATAACAGATATCGCCATGGGATGACGCGAAATGATGTTCGATGGGATTGATACTGGTCAATTCATAACTCCGTTCGTCTCGAGCCTAGTCGAGACATGGCCTGCTTCCCGGCGTGTCTCGACTAGGCCCGACACGAACGGAACTGGCTATAATGTTGAGCTTAGCCTTCCTTTGGCGGTTCAACCACGCGAATGTGCAATTCGCGCAATTGCTTCGCGGCAACCGGACTTGGCGCATTCATCATCAGGTCTTCGGCCTTCTGGTTCATCGGGAACAGCACGACCTCACGGATATTCGGTTCGTTCGCCAGCATCATAACGATCCGGTCGACGCCCGGCGCGGACCCGCCATGTGGCGGCGCGCCATATTTCAGCGCGTTGATCATGCCGGAAAATTCGGTGTCGACCTGTTCCTTGGTGTATCCGGCGATCTCGAACGCCTTGTACATGATGTCGGGTCGGTGGTTCCGGATCGCGCCGGAGGACAGTTCGATACCATTGCAGACAATGTCATATTGCCAGGCGAGAATATCGAGCGGATCCTTGTTTTCCAGTGCTTCGAGCTCACCCTGCGGCATCGAGAAAGGATTGTGCGAGAAATCCATTTTCTTCAGTTCTTCGTCATATTCGAACATCGGATAGTCGACGATCCAGCAGAATTTGAACGCATTTTCGTCGATCAGACCAAGCTGTTCGGCGGCGCGCGTCCGCGCGAGACCAGCCAGCTTCGCCGCTTCGGCTTCCTTGCCGGCGGCAAAGAATACGCCATCGTCCGGACCACAGCCGAGATCGGCCAGCAGCTTCGCCGTGCCTTCTTCGCCGTGGTTCTTGGCAATCGGGCCGCCAGCCGCGCCTTCCTTCATGTTGATATAACCGAGCCCGGCAAAGCCTTCGCTGCGCGCCCAGTTGTTCATGTCATCGAAAAATTTGCGGCTGTTCTTGCCCGCTTCCGGCGCGACAAAGGCGCGTACCGTGCCGCCGGACGAGGTAATCTTGTCGAACAGGCCGAAACCGGAACCCTTGAAATGGTCGCTGACGTCCTGAATGATGATCGGGTTGCGCAGGTCGGGCTTGTCATTGCCATATTTCAGCATCGATTCCTTGTAGGGAATGCGCGGGAATTCACCCGCCGGGGTGACCGAACGGCCATTGGCAAATTCCTCGAACACACCGGCCAGAACAGGTTCCAGCGTCTGGAACACATCGTCCTGCGTGACGAAGCTCATTTCCAAATCGAGCTGATAAAATTCGCCCGGCGAACGGTCCGCGCGCGCGTCCTCGTCGCGGAAACAGGGGGCGATCTGGAAATAGCGGTCGAACCCGGCGACCATCAGCATCTGCTTGAACATCTGCGGCGCCTGCGGCAGCGCATAGAATTTGCCAGGATGGACACGGCTCGGCACGAGATAGTCGCGCGCGCCTTCCGGCGACGAAGCGGTCAGGATCGGCGTCTGATATTCGGTAAAGCCCTGATCGGTCATCCGCTTGCGCAGGCTCGCGATGACCTTGGAGCGCAGCATCATATTGGCGTGAACCGACTCGCGCCGCAGATCGAGGAAACGATAGCGTAGGCGGATATCCTCGGGATATTCCTGTTCGCCGAACACCGGCATCGGCAATTCGTCGGCCGGTCCCTGCATGGTGACCGTATCCGCGACCAGCTCGACATCGCCCGTCGGCAGATTCTTGTTCACTGTCTCCTCATCGCGGGCGACAACCTTGCCGGTTACCGTGACAACCGACTCAACCCGTGCGCCGTCAAGCATCTTGAAGGCCTCGCTGCCGGTTTCGCTGACAATCTGGGTCAGACCGAAATGGTCGCGCAGATCGACAAACAGCAGATTGCCGTGATCGCGCTTGCGATGGATCCAGCCGGACAGACGGACTTCCTCGCCGACGTGCGAAGAGCGAAGTTCGGAACAATTATGGGAGCGATATGCGTGCATGATGGACCTTTGGAATTGGGTGCTTTCCCATATGGAAAGATTGCAGGCGTAACACAGGTCTGCGCGCCATTTGTCAAGGCTTGAGATTGCCCGAACGGGCTGTGCGCCGCAGGGGATGTGGCCTGTCGGGCGGGTTAAACCCCGGGTCGCCCAAAGGCCAGCAGCACCGGAAAGGCGTCACCGGCCCGGTTCGGCATCTCCGGAGGCTCAGGCCTGGCTGTCTTTCCGGTCCTTCAGCGGATAGTCTTCGGGCCGCACCGTGGAAACATTGGGACGGTCGCTCACCTCTTCCGGGGACTTCCCTCCGGGTGTGCCGTCATCCTCTTCATCCTCGGGGAAAGTTTCCGCGTCGCCATAGGTCCCGCCTGCCTTTCCCGTGTCCATGCCGTAAGAGGTCTCCGGCCGGTGCGGCGTCCCGGGGGCTGCTCCGGGGTTCTGCCGTTCATATTCGTGCGAATGTTCGGTTTTTTTCTTGTCACTCGTGGTCATGGCGGATTCTCCATTATCTGAGGTCATAAGGAAATTACGCTGCTGCTGGCGGATGGTTCCGGGCCGCGGAAGAAACCACTTTGGTGGCGGTGGCGGGGGAGCGGGCATTCGATATAGTCCGGATCGATGTCCTTAATTGGAGCCGGTTGCGGACTGTCTGCTCGCAATCAGTTAGGTTACGACATCGGCTTGCCGTAAAACGGGTTCGCTAGGCACAAACCGAACTTCATAGTTATAGTTGTGGTGGCTGATGTTCATGTTAAAGCGTTGAGGCGTGCGGCCAGCGAAGGAATTTAGGACAAAACTATGAAAGATTTTGCGCCCAAAACAGCGGTCATTACAGGCGGTGCTAGCGGGATCGGTCTGGAAATTGGCAAGGGACTCACCGCAGGCGGTACCACTGTCATGCTGGCCGATTTACCCGGAGAGAAACTGGACCAAGCCGCTGCCGAAATAGGCGCACTTGCTCAGCCCCTCGATGTGCGGGAGGAAGCAGAGTGGGAGGCATTAGCAAAGGCTGCTTTTGCGCAATTGGGCAGTGTGGAATTGTTCTTCAACAATGCCGGTATCAATGGGCCACGCGGCAAATTGTGGGAAGTGGATGTCGCCGCCGCCCGCGCGCATTTCGAGGTCAATTTCTGGGGCATGTGGAACGGGATCAGAGCCTTTGCCCCGCGCATGGTGGAGCAATCCGAACCGTCAGCAATATACAATACGGGTAGCGAAAACAGCCTGTTTTGCGCATTTCCCCAAACCGCCACCTATATCGCGGCAAAACACGCTCTTTTGGGCATGACAGAGAATCTGCGCGAAGATTTGCCGGAGCATGTCCACGCGGGCACCGTGATACCCGGGTGGGTCTTCACCGGCATTGGCGAGGCGCGCGTTATGCAATTTGGCATGCCGGTGGATCAATTTGCTTCCATTGCTCTGCCACAAATGTTGGCGCGCCGCCGCTTTGTTGTGAGCCACAAGAGCAATCTCGGGCAGATTGATGAGCGGATGGGTGAGCTGTTGAAATCGTACGACATTTACGCCTTTGACGACAGAGGCACTGGTGAGGCGGGCGATGATCGACCCAATTACGATGGCCGCACATTCCTTGCGAATTTGAAAAAGCACTAGCGCAAACCGATCTGCGCTCGATTTGTACACCCACAGCGAGTGCGCGATCTTGGCGGCAACGTTCCAGGGCACCTGTTTTGTGCCGCCGGATCGAATTGTGAGTATGTCATTTGCTTTCTCCATGGCCGGAATGGCCGAGGGGAACGCCATTTATTAGGACCAAGAATTAATCCATATATGCCTCGGATTGGGGCGCAAAGCTGACATAGACATTAGCTAACCTTAGTGATCGGAAATGCGATGGTTACGGAACGACAGCTACCGTAATTGCAGTCCTGCCTGACGGAAATTGCGATCATCACGCCGATCGATACCCAGCCTTTTCCGACAC
>CAJQNR010000113.1 GCA_905479715.1 uncultured Sphingorhabdus sp. | reverse complement strand
AACTGGTCATGGTGATGGGTTCCGCGCGGTATCTGTCCGGTCCGCTCGGCCAGATCGACCAGCAACAGTTTCGACAATGCGGTGCGATTGGGGGTCGACATGATCATCAGGCCATCATCGGCCAGGGCCGCCGCCAGACCGTTGACGAAGGCCTGCGGATCATCGACATGTTCGATCACTTCCAGCGAGGTTACCAGATCAAAGTCCCGGCCCGCGAAATCCTCGATGGCCTGGTTGCGATAATCGATAGCCAGCCCTTGCGGTTCGGCATGCGCTTTCGCAGCAGCAATATTTTCGGGCGCGGCATCCAGCCCGGTGACCGTCGCGCCGAGCCTCGCCAGTGGCTCACAAAGCAGGCCCGCGCCGCAGCCGACATCGAGCGCCCTCTTCCCGACAAGCGGCTTCAGCAGGCTGGAATCGCAATGGAAATGCAGATCAATTGCGTCCCTGATATAGCTCAGCCGGACCGGATTGAGCCGGTGAAGCATGGCCGATGAGCCCTTTGGGTCCCACCATTCCGCTGCGAGCGCGCCAAAATGCGCGGCTTCTTCGGGCTTGATTGTGCTACTTGCCTTTGTCATGGCGCCTCTTTATCAGGCTTTTCAATCCTGTTCAGGCCCTTTTTATCGAAAGTTTTACCGACAGCAGCATGGCACGCATAGTGATGAAATTTGGCGGCACCTCGATGGCCGGCATCGACCGTATCCGCCGGGTGGCGCAGATCGTCAAGCAACAGTCCGACGCCGGTCATGAAGTGGCGGTGGTCGTATCCGCCATGGCCGGCGATACCGACCGGCTGGTCAATTTCTGCCGGGAAGCCAGTTCACTCTATGATCCGGCGGAATATGACGTCGTCGTCGCATCGGGTGAACAGGTTACTTCCGGCCTGCTGGCTATCGCCTTGCAGTCTCTCGGCGCAAAGGCGCGCAGCTGGCTGGGCTGGCAGATGCCGATCCGCACGATAGAGGCGCACAGCAAGGCCCGCATCGATCAGATCGATGCCGAGAAACTGACCGCAGCCATGGCCAGCGGCGAAATAGCGATCATTCCCGGCTTTCAGGGCATTGGCGACGATGGCCGGATTACGACCTTGGGCCGCGGCGGGTCCGATACCAGCGCGGTTGCAATCGCGGCGGCGGTCAAGGCGGATCGCTGCGACATCTATACCGACGTCGATGGCGTCTATACGTCCGACCCGCGCATCGTTACCCGCGCACGGAAACTGAACAAAGTAACCTTTGAGGAAATGCTCGAACTGGCAAGTGTGGGCGCAAAGGTTCTACAGACCCGCTCGGTGGGACTGGCGATGAAGGAAGGGGTGCGTATTCAGGTGCTGTCCTCCTTCACCGATGAAAACACCAACTGGACCGCAGATGATCTGCCCGGCACGATGATTGTCGGCGAAGATGAAATGGAGAATAAGGATATGGAAGGACAGCTGATCACCGGCATCGCCCATGACAAGAATGAAGCCAAGATCACCCTGACCCGCGTGCCCGACAAACCCGGCGCGGTTGCCGATATTTTTGCGCCGCTCGCCGACGCCGCGATCAATGTCGACATGATCATCCAGAATGTCGGCCGCGAAAAAGGCGAAACCGACGTGACCTTCACCGTACCGAGCGTCGATCTTGACCGCGCCACCCAGGTGCTGGAAGGCGCGAAAGAAAAAATCGGCTTCAACCGTCTGATCCCCGATACCAATGTCGCCAAGATTTCGGTCGTCGGCGTCGGCATGAAAAGCCATGCCGGCATCGCCTCGACCATGTTCAAGGCGCTGGCCGATCGTGGCGTGAATATTCAGGCGATCACCACATCGGAAATCAAGGTCAGCGTGCTGATCGAGGAAGATTATACCGAACTGGCGCTGCGCGTGCTGCACACGGCTTACGGGCTGGATGCAGAGGATGCAGCCTGAACCGGATCCTGTCTTGTCCCCTTCTTAGCCGACGTCCGTGACCGAAAGAAAACGAATGAACCAATCCAGTCTCCAGTCTCTCATGCAACGCGGTACCGATTTTCTCGGCTGCGACACCGCGATCATGTGCGGGGCGATGTCCTGGGTATCCGAGCGTAATCTGGTCAGCGCAATTTCCAACGCCGGCGGCTTTGGCGTGATTGCCTGCGGCGCGATGACGCCGGAACTGCTCGACACCGAAATTGCGGAAACGAAAAAACGCACCGACAAGCCGTTCGGGGTCAACCTGATCACCATGCATCCTGATCTGATGGAACTGATCGCGGTCTGCGGGAAACATGGCGTGACCCATGTCGTGCTGGCCGGCGGACTGCCGCCCAAGGGCAGCCTTGAGGCGATCAAGGAAACCGGTGCCAAGGTGATCTGCTTTGCGCCCGCCATGGCACTGGCCAAGAAATTCATCCGGTCCGGCGTCGATGCGATTGTTATCGAGGGCATGGAAGCCGGCGGCCATATCGGCCCGGTGGCCACTTCGGTGCTGGCGCAGGAAATATTGCCGGAGATCGCCGATCAGTTGCCGGTCTTCGTCGCCGGCGGGATCGGTACCGGCGAGATGATCGCCGCCTATCTCGAAATGGGGGCGAGCGGCGTCCAGCTCGGCACCCGCTTTGTCTGCGCCCATGAATCGATCGCCCATCCTGACTTCAAGAAAGCCTTCATCCGCGGCAATGCCCGCGATGCAGTCACCAGCGTCCAGGTAGATCCGCGCCTGCCGGTCATCCCGGTCCGCGCGCTCAAGAACAAGGGCACCGAGGAATTTACCCGCAAGCAGATCGAGGTTGCGAAGCTGCTCGACTCCGGCGAGATCGAAATGGGCGAAGCACAGTTACAAATTGAGCATTTTTGGGCCGGAGCGTTACGAAAAGCGGTCATAGATGGCGATATTGAGCACGGAAGTGTCATGGCCGGACAGTCCGTTGGCATGGTCAAAACCGAAGAATCCGTGGCCGAAATTATCAAATCCTTGGTCGATCAAGCCGAAGCCGCTCTGGCGCGATAGCTTGGCGATGGCAGTGGCAGGGCATGATCTGTCTTGCCTTGCTAACACAGTTTCGCCATAGCGGGACCATGACAAAAGATGCTTCCAAATCTTCCAATCCCGCCCCCTGTTCGGTTGCGGGACCAGACTTGCAAAGCACCTATAATCAGGGCCTTACGCCGCTACATCCGCCGCAAAAAAGCCTGATCAGGATCACCATGATCATTCGGGCAGCGATCCTGTTGCTGGTCGCGGTGGTCGCGGAAATTGCGCTCCGGCTACAGCTTGGGGTTGAACCCGGGATGGTTCTCATCCCCGTGATTCTGTTCGCTGCCCTGATCGTCTTCATCCTCCCCGGCCGGATCTATCGCCGCTGGGGCTATGACATGGGCGACGAACAATTGCGGATACTCCGCGGTTTTCTCTGGCGAACCGACACAATCGTACCCTTCAACCGCATCCAGCATATCGACGTCGCACAGGGGCCGCTGCAGCGGCTGTTCGGCTTGTCGACCCTGATCGTGCACACCGCCGGGACCCACAACAGCATCGTGACCCTGCCCGGCCTCGCCACCGCCAATGCGGAAGAAATGCGCGATACGATCAAGGACCATATCCGCCAAGATATGATATGAACGAGGATACGGCAGGCCTGACAGCGCAAGATACAGCTCCGTTCCGGCGGCTTCACCCGCTCAGCATCCTCATGAAATCCACGACGATGCTCGGCCGGAATATCATTGCGATCATCGTCCTTCATTTCAGTCTGTTCGACCGGAATATCGCTTACACCCTGCTCGCCGCGCTGGCCCTGATCACGCTGGTGGCCGGGGTAACGGCGCTGATCTGGTCGCGCTTCACCTATCAGGTGACCGACCGGGAAATCCGCATCAAGAGCGGCCTGCTCAACCGCAACAACCGCTCGATCCCCTTCGACCGGATTCAGGATGTCAGCCTGGAGCAGAATCTGTTCAGCCGGTTCCTCGGCCTCATGACCGTCAAGCTCGAAACCGGGGCCGGCGGCGGCGATGACGACGGACAACTGGATGCATTGGCGCGACCGGATGCAGAGATGCTGCGCGACACGATCCGCGACTATAAGGACGGATTGTCCGCTGACGAAACCGCCGCGGATGACCGGCTCGTTGCCGCCGAGACCCCGCCGCTCTTTGCGATGGACAATCGCCGGATACTGATCGCCGGACTGTTCAACTTCTCTTTCGTCCTGCTTGCCATATTCGGTGCGGTCGCCCAGAATCTCGACTTCCTTCTGCCCGACGGATTCTTCGATCCCCGCCGCTGGATCGAAGCGCTGCCGGAACAGGAAGCGATCAACAGCATCAGTTCGGAGATACGGATCATCGGCGCGCTGGCAGCGATTCTCTCGCTGGTTACAATCGGTCTGGTCAGCGGGATCGTGGCGACATTCGTCCGCGAATATGGTTTTCGCCTTGATCTGGTAGATACGGGGCAACGCGGTTTCCGGCGGCGGCGCGGACTATTCACCCGGACCGACATGGTGATGCCAATCCACCGCGTTCAGGCGGCCATCCTC
This sequence comes from uncultured Sphingorhabdus sp., assembly GCA_905479715.1. Taxonomy (GTDB): domain Bacteria; phylum Pseudomonadota; class Alphaproteobacteria; order Sphingomonadales; family Sphingomonadaceae; genus Parasphingorhabdus. The sequence goes on along the minus strand of CAJQNR010000113.1, from coordinate 19,931 downwards.
CAGACCGGTCCGGTTCGGGCGTGCTTTGGCTGGTATCATCTGAAATTTACATCGCTCGCTGGTGACGCCAACGGCGAAACCGACCATAGCGCGGCGCCCTGCGCACGCTTGGCAGAAATCGACCCGATCCTCGACCAATGCGGGATCCACCAGGCACCACTCGATCTCGAGTTTGGGCGGGTCAACCCTGCCTTCTGGTGGCGCAAAGCCGTCTTTGCCGGACTGATCATTACTGCCATTGCACTCGGCACCGGCTTTTTCCTGCATCCTGGCTTTCAGGCGATCAGTTTGCTGGCCTTGCCTGTCCTGTTGATCCTCTTCCTAAACTGGCGGCATCATCAATATGCTCTGGATGACAGTCAAATATATGTCCGGTCCGGCTGGTGGCGGCGCAAGCTGACGATCCTCCCGCTCCGCAAGATTCAGAGCATCGATATCAGCCAGTCACCGCTCGACCATCCGCTTGATCTGGCAACGATCACCCTCGGCATTGCCGGTGGTTCGGCCATCCGGCCGCTGAAGATCGAGGCTATCGGCTTCGCAAAGGCGATGGATTTGCGCCACCGGTTGCTCAGCCGAATAACCATGCCCCCAACAGCCGGTTGAATGGAAAGGTCAAAAAACCCGCTACGAGCAGAGCGCCGGTTATCAGCCCCCTGACCGCGGAACGATGGGCGCCAATCTTATGTCGTCGGGCTTCCCAGATCAACAGCGGCACAAGCACCAGAGTCAGGATCGACAGCATATGAATGAAGCTGAATCCGCCGGCATTCACTTGCCTTATGTCGAAGCTGATCAATGCGCTGACCACCATCGCCAGCGACCAGACCCAGCCCATTCGCCGGTGCAGCCTGTCTCCGCGCTTTCGCCACAGCATGACGGGCGTGAGCAGCAGGGCGATGCTGATCGTCGAGAGATGAGCCCATATTTGCCAGGAAAGCCTGTCCCACTGGCCCTGACCACGGATAAGGGCCGCGATCACGGCAAGCATCAGAATAATTGCAAGACCGCCGAGCAGGCGATCATAACCATCAGGGAGAATTAGTTGCTTGGTGTTGCGGGACCGCTTAAGCTTTGTTTTGATGAGGATGACATTCTCCGTTGAATGGCTCGACTATAAATAGGGGCAGAATATGCGCAAGATGATTTTGGCTATGGGAACCGCGGCTTTGGTGGTGTTCGGCAGCCCGGCGATCGCACAGGAAAATGCAGGCCTGAAAGATATCGCCGACCAATATTGGTCCTACCAGCTGGAACAATTTCCGGAATTTGCTTCCTCGCTCGGAGTCGATGACCCGATTGGCCGGGTGAGCGATGCCAGTCTCGAGGCGGAAGATAGCCGCGTGGCAAAAGCAAAGGTCTGGCTTGCCCGGCTGGATGCGATCGACACCGCGGATCTGAGCGAGGATGACAAGACCAACTATGGCATATTGCGCCGGACGCTCGCCGAACAGATCGAGGCGAATAGCTATGGCCAGCGCACGATCAACTTCACCAACCGCGGCGGCTGGCATCAGAATTTTGCCAGTATGCAAAACAACCTGCCGTTCCGCAACGCGCAGGATTACCAGACCTACATCAACCGGCTGAAACAATATGCCACGATCAATGACCAGTCGATTGCAGTCGCCAATCAGGCTCTCGCTGGCGGCTATGTTCAACCCTGCGTATCGATGGTCGGTTATGAAAAAAGCATTTCCGGCCTGATTACCGATGATCCTCGCGAATCCCGCTTTTTCGAGCCGTTCACACGCAAAATACCCGATGGCATGGACCCCGAAGTTTTTGAAAGCCTGGCGGGTAGCGCCATGGTCACCATCGGCGCGCTGATCAATCCTGCCCTGAAAAAACATCTCGACTGGTACGTGAAAGACTATGCCCCGAACTGTGCCAAGGCGCCCGGCGTTTCGGCCCAGCCCGGCGGCGCGAAATATTATGATTTCCGTATCCGTCAGATGACGACGACCGACAAGTCCGCTGACGAAATTCACAAGATTGGCCTGAGCGAAGTGGCACGTATCCGTGCCGAGATGGTAAAGGTCGCCAAGGAGGCCGGCTACGACACGCGCGAGGCCTTTATCGAGCATCTCCGTACCGATCCGCAATATTATGCGAAAACGCCGGAAGAGCTGATGGAAAAGGTTGCCCGGGTGAACAAGATCATCGACGGCAAAATGCCTTCGATCATCGGCAAGCTGGCGCGACTGCCTTATGGCATCAAGGAAATCCCTGCCGAGACCGCCGAAGGTACGACGACCGCTTATTATAATCCCGGATCGCCCGATGTCGGGATTGCCGGCTTCTATTATGTCAACACGTCGAAACTCGACCAGCGTCCCTTCTGGGAAATTCCCGCGCTGAGCGTACATGAAGCGGTGCCCGGCCACCATCAGCAGATCGCCTTGCAGCAGGAACTGGATATGCCCGACTTCCGCAAACATGGCGCATTCTTCACTGCCTTTGTCGAAGGATGGGGCCTCTATTCGGAGCGGCTTGGTATCGAGATGGAGCTTTATGACACACCGGCCAAGAATATGGGCCGGCTATCCTATGAAATGTGGCGCGCCTGCCGGCTCGTCGTCGACACAGGCATCCACAGCAAGGACTGGAGCAAACAGCGGGCAATCGACTTCATGACCGATAACACCGCACTCAGCGAGGCCAATATCGAAGCCGAAGTGAACCGCTATATCAGCTGGCCGGGTCAGGCTTTGGCCTATAAAATGGGCGAACTGAAAATCCGCGAGCTACGCGGCAAGGCGACCCGCGAACTGGGCGACAAGTTCGACCTGCGCGCATTTCACGATGTCGTGCTGGGACAGGGCGCGGTACCACTCGACATGCTCGAAGCCCAGGTAAACCGGTGGATTGAAGCCCGGAAGACTAGCTAGTCATTCATCATCCGGATCAGGCGTTTCATCCGCTCCCGGCGGCACGGCAAGTTCATTGGTGTCGTCCGTCGCATCTGCATCCTGTGCATCGAGCCGGTCTCTTGCAGCCTCAGCCGCGGCTTCGCGCGCTTCGCGCTCGGCTTCGATTTCCAGCACCCGCTCTTCCACCGCATCGGATTCCGCATCGATCCGGGCCAGCCGTTTCTGGCGCTCCTCTTCGATCAGCTGTCCCCAGTTGACCGTGTCATCAATGCCTTTTTCTGCATAGGCCTGACTGAGCAGCGCCTGCGTGCATCCGGTGAAGCCGCCTGCTCCTGTCGGTGAACAGCTACTGGTTCCGGACTTTCCGACATATTCATAAGATCTGACACGTTCCGACCAGGCCTGATTCTTGGCATCGCCGAGACTTCCGCCGCGCAGGGTTTCTGGAATACGGTAACGCTCGCCCTCGTCCTTGCGCGCGCAGACGACAATCTCGTCCTCGCTACTCTGCGGACAGGGGTCATCACCATATATGACCAACTGGTTCACCCGGTCTCCGGGCGCATCCTGTGCCTGGGTCGGGAACGCCAGCAGACCAGCGCCCGAAAGCGCGGCGGCAGAGATCAAAACTTTCTTCATCATAACAGTTCCTTTGGCTGCACCGGTCTGAACCGGTGCTGAAGCGGGCTTCGCTTCCTAAATTCGTTTCGACAGTCCTATCGCAACCCGGCATCCCAGTCGAATCGCCGCGCTCAAAACCGGATAGCCGGGCGCATCTTCTGCACCGGCTGCAATTGCCGTCTCCTTATGCTCCAGCTCCTCTTCACGAAACTCCGCAATCATACGGGTCAGTTCAGGATCATTCTCCGATTCAAGCGCGTCCAGTTGCTCGCGATAATGTTGATCAATTTCTGTTTCGACCGCGGCCGTACAGGCCATTGCCGCACGCGGTCCAAGCGCCGCGGTTGTCGCACCCAGAGCGTAGCCGGCAATTTTCCAGAATGGCTGCAGCGCCGTCGGCCGAACCCCGCGATCGGCGATCATCTGGTTAAAAGCATCCAGATGCCGCTGCTCTTGCTCCGCCATATGGTGGATCGCGCTGCTACCGGGAGCATCATCGCCCATGACGGCCAACTGGCCCTTGTAGATTTGCGCCGCTCCATATTCTCCAGCCTGATTGACCCGGATCATCGAAGCAATATCTGCACCAGTCTGGCCCAATTTTGTCTCAGGCATATTCCGAATCCTTGCGTCCTGTTGCTACCATTGCCAAGATAAGGATCGCACCGCTCACCGACCACAGGAAATTGAAACCGGCCAGTGAAATACCAAATAATGTCCATGGCGCTACATCGCAGCGAACCAGTGGTGCGTTCATGATCGAATCCAGCATGTCGCCACCGACGGGTAGATTGGTGGCGCAAGAGGTAAGCCCTTCCCACCAGTCATATTCCACCCCGGCATGAAAACCGCCAATCAGCCCGCTGACCAATATCGCCAATGCAGCGGCGATCACCAATGGTTTTGCCCGCGATGCCGGGCGAAGCATCAGCGCGAGCAGAGCGAGAAAAATTGCGACAAGATGCGGCCACCGCTGCCACATGCACATTTCACACGGATAAAGACCGAAGCCATATTGGCTGATCAATGCACCACCCAGCAAAGCCGAGGGCAGCAGTAGAGCCAGCCAACTGGCGTTGCGGACAGATGCCATCAGCAGGTCCTAGTTTTTCGCTACGACTGTTTTCTTGGCAGATTTTTTTGCCGCCTTGTTCATCGCCATTTTCAAACCGTCGGGACCGAGGCGGCCAATAGTCTGCAGCGCATAATGGAGCTGAAAATCTTCGACGCCCTGCTCCTTCAATTCTTCGGCGGTTTGGCTGAAGCGCGGATCATCCTTGCTATCTTCTTCAAGCACCTCATCCTCTAGCTTGACCTCGTTGATGAGATGTTTCCGCAAATCGGATTCCCGGAACCGGGGGCGCGACTTGTAATCCGGATCGGACAATTGTGGCACATTGATATCGGGTTCAATCCCGCCTTCCTGCACCGACTTGCCCGAAGGCGTATAATAGCGGGCCGTAGTCAGCCGTAGCGCGCTATTGTTGGAGAGCGGCAACAATGTCTGCACCGAGCCTTTGCCAAAGCTGCGCTCGCCCATCACCAGGGCACGGTGATGGTCTTGGAGGGCTCCGGCAACAATTTCAGAAGCCGAAGCCGAGCCGGCATCGATCAGGATTATGATGGGCAAACCGGCAGCCGCATCGCCGCTCTTTGCAAAATAGCGTTCGATGTCGGATTTTTCACGCCCGCGCTGTGATACAATTTCTCCGTGGGACAGGAAAACATCCGATACCGAAACAGCTTCATCGAGCAGCCCGCCCGGATTGGACCGCAAGTCGAGCACATAGCCCAGCGGTTTCTTGCCAAGCGACTTGTCGATACCGACAATCGCGGCGGCGACATCAGCGCCGGTGTCATTGGAGAAACTGCTGATGCTGATGACGCCGATCTGATCCTTGACCTCCCAGGTGACAGGTTTGAGATCAATGATCGCACGGTCCATCGTCACGTCAAACGGCTTGTCGCGGCCAGGGCGCACAATCGTGATACTGATCGGCGTGCCGGGCTTGCCCCGCATTTCCTCGACCGCTTCATCCAGCGTGCCGCCATAGATCAGTTCACCATTGATATGGGTGATATAGTCCCCCGCTTTCACGCCGGCCTTGTCGGCGGGGGTATCCTTGAACGGCGCTATGACTTTCACTGCACCGTCTTCCAAAGTTACCGAAAGGCCAAGGCCACCGTAATTGCCATCCGTCTGGGTCCGCAGATTTTCAAAATCCCGGACATCAAGAAAGCTGCTGTGCGGATCGAGGCTGCCGAGCATGCCTTCAATCGCCCCTTTGATCAGATCGGCATCGTCCACCTGATCAACATAATCATTCCGCACCCGTTCAAAGACGCTCATGAACTGTTCCATCTCGCGATAGGTATTTGCATCCACGGCGGAAATTGCGGACGTTGTGGCGGGTAAAAGCGCAACGGTCAAAACCAGGGCGGCGGCTTGCAATACGGGCTTTTTCATCAATGCTGTCCTGTGTGTATATATCGGTATCAAATATAGGCTTGAATCATTCCTAAAGCCAAGCAGCTTAACCAAAAATGACGGAAGTGTTCGATCAACAACAATATTTTAGTCGTTTTAGCGGTTTTCAGCCAATCAGCGCGGCAATATCAATGGGTCGGCCATTGCGGCGCAGTTCGACGGTGACGCTTGAGTCCCCGGATCCCGATTGTCCGACCGGTGCACCTTGCACGACCTGATCCCCAACCGCGACCCGGATCGTCGCCATGTTGGTGATCAGGCTGGTCCAGCCAGCCTCATGTTCGATGATCAGGATATTGCCATAGCCCCGATATGGTCCAGCATAGGCCACTCGCCCCGGGGCCGGCGCAACAATCTGGGCACCGGAAGCAACTGCAATCGTGAGCCCCCGTGAGCGATAGCCGCTATCGGATATTTCCCCGAGACCGGTGACAATTTCACCATTGACCGGCAGCAGATAGGCATTGGCGATGTCCTTGTTCTGACTTTGCGCGCGAACCGATGGTTCGCGCCCCTGGTCAGGCCGGAGGACCGGGCCATCAAGCGCTGCCAGGGCTTCGCGTACCGCACCGCTTTCGCGAATCTGGTCCATCAGATCTACAATATCCCGCGCTTCCTCACCGAGGGCAAGCGCACGTTCCTGCTCTATACCGGCATCATCGGAAAATTGCGCAGCATCAATCCGTTCATTTGCTTCCAGACCCGCCAGTTGCCGCCGCCGTTCCGTCAGACGCAACTGGCTCTCGTCGAGCGACGCATTCGCGCGGGCGGCCTGCAACCGAAGCTGCTCGCCCTGCTTGACCTCATCGCGAAGGCTAGCGGTCCGCTGCTCGATTACCGGCATTACCGCCGACAGGATCGACCGCATATAGATAAGCTCGTCAAGCGAGCGCGGCTCAACCAGAGCAAGCGCAGTCGGCTTGCGCGTCATCATCTGAAGCGCAGCGGTCAACCGGATCATCGGCCCCTGTTTTTCCGCCAGTCGTGCCCGCTGCTGCTGCTGTAGACGAGACACTATGGCGATGCGGGTGCGCGCCGCCTTTATGTCAGCTTCGGCTGCCTGGATGCGCGCGGCCAAAGCGGCGGCTTCGCTGGCGAGCCGGTCGGCGTCATTGCTCGCCGCCTCCGCCTGTCGCCGCAAGGCATCGCTGCGCTGGCGCGCCCGCTCGGACTGCTCGCGTGCCGTGATCAAACTGCGCTGCTGCTCTGCAAGACTCGGTCCGGGGGTCTGCGCGAAGATCAGCGCCGCGCCGCCAAACGCAATGCCAGCAACTGCAATCATCACGAAAACGAATCGCAGCATGGCGGCTATCCTTCCCTGTGATAGGGATGGCCAGCGAGTATCGAGGTTGCCCGAAACAATTGTTCAGCCAGCATGGCCCGCGCCATCATATGCGGCCAGGTGGCTTTACCAAAAGAAAAGAAATGGTCCGCACTGGCGCGCTCTTCGGCGCTCAAACCGTCGGCAGCTCCGATCAGAAACCGCGCTTCGCGCGCACCGTCATCGCGCCAGGTTGAAAGCAAGCCGGCAAATTTCTTCGACGTCCAGGTTTCGCCTTTTTCGTCCATCGCGATGATTTTGGTGAGACCATCAAGCTTTGGCGCCTTGCCGCCCTGATCGGGCAACTCGCTTATCTTCATATCCCAGGCGATACGCTTCACATAGCGATTCACAATTTCAGCTTCCGGGCTGCGGCCGATTTTTCCGCGGGCGACGATATGTAGTCTCATCGCGCCGGGAATTCAGGCTTCTGCGACGTCCGCCGCGTCACCTTCCTCGTCAACGGCCCACATCCGTTCAAGATTATAAAAGCTGCGGACCTCCGGGCGGAACAAGTGGACGATCACGTCGCCGGCATCAATCAACACCCAGTCGGCATTGGCCAGACCTTCGATTCGGGCGATGCCGCCGGCCTTCTTCACCCGCTCGGCAAGTTTCTGTGCGATTGCCGCAACCTGTCTGGTCGAACGCCCTTCGGCGATCACCATATGGTCTGCAATATTGCTTTTCCCCGCCAGCGGAATCGAGACAACGTCTTGTGCCTGATCATCGTCGAGCGATTTCATGACAAGCGCATGGAGTGCGTCCGACTCGGCCTTTCCTTCCTTGGAAGTGGCAGATTTCAACGCTTTTACCTTCGGTTTCGTCAACTTAAATCCTAATCTTCTGGGCCTATCAACCGGTGGGTCACCGCGTCACGAACGCGGCGATCATCATATTGCTGATGCCAATGGGGCCGGGCCATCCGGATCGCGGTGGCCGAGCGGGGGTCGGGACGATAGCGCAGGAATGTCAGCGCCGGCGTACTCCAGTTGGTCCAGTTACCACGTTGGCTCGCGGGGTGGACGAAGCGCCGCAGCCAAGCCATTGCGGGAGCCGCAAAAGCATCGTCATCATAGCCGGGTCTCGAAATAACTGCAATCGGCAATAATCTGGCAATTTTTCGCCAGTCTTTCCAGCGGTGAAATTGCGCCAGATTATCGGCTCCCATGATCCAGATAAATTGCCGTTTCGGGTAGCGGCGAACGAGTTTGAGCAGTGTATTATAGGTATATTTTGTACCAAATTGCTTTTCGATGGCGGTCGGGCGGATGGCGCTACGTCGCGCTATTTTCTGGGCCGATGCCAGACGCACATGCAACGGCGCCATATCCCTCGCCCCTTTTTTCAGGGGATTGCCCGGCGAGACCAGCCACCAGAATTCATCCAGCGCCAATTGTTCCATCGCAAACAGGCTGATCGACCGATGGGCACCATGGGCCGGGTTGAATGACCCGCCCAACAGGCCGGTGGTTTTCATATAATGATGCTCAAGGCCGCACTTGCCCGGTTCCGCGAACCACCCATTTATAAGTCGTCAGTCCTTCCAGCGCCACCGGACCGCGCGCGTGCATGCGTCCGGTGGAAATGCCGATTTCTGCACCGAGTCCGAATTCGCCGCCATCGGCAAACTGGCTGGAGGCATTATGCATCACGATCGCGCTATCGGCGCGCTGGATAAATTTCTCGGCGATCGCCGCATCCTCGGTGACAATCACGTCGGTGTGATGCGACCCATGTTCAGCAATATGCTCCAGCGCCTCATCAAGGCCGTTCACCATCGCCACGGCAACGATGGGGGCAAGATATTCGGTATCCCAATCCGCAGCGTCCGCCGAAACGATTCGTTCGTCCAGCTCGAGCACGGAATCGTCGCCGCGTACTTCGCAACCGGCATCAATCAAGGCCCTGACCAATGGTCCGGGTGCGGGATAATCCTGATCGATCAGCAATGTTTCCATCGCTCCGCAAATGCCGGTGCGCCGCATCTTGGCGTTGACGGCAATGGCGACGGCTTTGTCCGGATCCGCATCCTTGCCGATATAAGTATGGTTTATGCCGTCGAGATGCGCGAGAATCGGTACTCGCGCTTCATCCTGCACCCGCTTGACCAGCGACTTGCCGCCCCGCGGAATGATAATGTCAATCAGCCCGGTGGCCTTCAGCATGGCGCCAACCGCTGCCCGGTCGGTGGTCTGCACAAGCTGGATGGCATGTTCGGCAAGTCCGACTTCGACCACCCCAGCCTTCATGGCGTCAAAAATTGCCCGGTTGCTCTCTATCGCCTCCGATCCGCCCCGCAGGATGACGGCATTGCCGGACCGCAGCGCCAAAGCAGCCGCATCGGCGGTAACATTGGGGCGGCTTTCGTAGATGATGCCGATGACCCCCAGTGGAACCCGGATGCGCTCCATCACCAGACCGTTAGGCCGCTCGCTGCGGTCAATGACCTGTCCAACCGGATCGGGAAGTTTGGCAACATGCTCCACGGCCGAAGCAATGGCTTCAAGCCGCCCTTCATCAATCATCAGCCGGTCGAGCATGGCGTCACTCAGTTTGCGATCCCGCGCGCTTTCCATGTCGCGTTGATTGGCCGCCAATATGGCAGTCTGGCCAGCGCGCAAATGTTTCGCCGCGGCATTCAGAGCGTCAGATTTCTGGGCATCAGTTGCGCCCGCCAGCATCGTGAAGGCAGCGCGCGCTTTCTGTCCCATATCGGTGATAAGCTGTATAGAGTCTGTCATGAGGCGCTGCTAGCATGGCGGCAGAGGCAATTTAACCCAAAATCGGCAATCTGCCACGCAAGAAAATTTTCGTGCAGAACAAGAAACGATTCGTCGGATTCGGGCTTATCATAATTAATTTTTTACAAATTTCGCAATTCACCGCACAACTCGTTCGTCTCGTCACGAGTCGCTCCCTTGCGATTCGCCACATTAAAAACCCTCTGCTAGCCAATTGACCGGGGTTACGAAAAAAGTGGCGGGTCATGCACACACAAAATACCAAGCAGGGGCTAAAAGTCCGGCTGGACCATATGTTTACGGATCGCGAGTTTTTCATGCGGTCGCACGGACAGGTCCGTTTTCTCACGATATCGGCAAAATTGCAGAAGCGCGTGGTCTATTCCATCGCGGCTGCACTGGCGATCTGGCTATTGATTACGCTGGCGATGATGATCAATCAGCTTACCGTCACTGGCGAGCGGATGGCGCTCGCGCAAAAAGAAGCCGAGGTGAACAGCACCGAAAGCCGCCTTGCAAATTATAAAGAGTCGATCGAAGACGTCGCCGCTGATCTCAAACAGCGTCAGGATGTGCTGGACCAGATGACAGAGCAGTTTGTCGGTGAGCAGTCGGAGGCGGTCAAGGCAGCGGAACAGAAACAGACTGATGAACAGCTTTCCGAAAACACGCAGAAAATAAGTGCGGCATTTCCGGAAGCGGCCCAACTTGCCAAACTTGAAGCCCGCCAGATTCTATATGCCCGGCATCTGACAAAAGCAGCCATGAAACGGACCGAGCAGGCAGCGGAAGCGATTCGGAAATTCGGGCTAAACCCCGATAAGCTGAGCAAGAATTCGATGGATGCGATGGGCGGGCCGCTGATTCCTTACTTCAAAAAACAAAATCAGCAGCTGCATCCCACACTGGAACGGCTCAACCTTGCGCTCCAGCAGATGGACGCCCTGGAACGGACGTTGATTGCGATCCCATCGGGCAAGCCGTCCAGCACCGGGATGCTGTCGAGCAGTTATGGCTATCGCCGGGATCCCTTTACGGGCGGGGGCGCCATGCACAGCGGCATGGATTTCAAGGGGCCACTCGGTCAGCCGATCATGGCTGCGGCTGCCGGCATGGTCACCCATGCAGGATGGAGATCCGGCTATGGCAAGACCGTCGAAATTACGCACGGCAACGGATTGATGACGCGTTATGCGCATTTGTCACGCGTCGGAGTGACCACTGGCCAAAAAATTGAACAGGGGGTACAATTGGGGGCTATGGGAAGCACGGGACGCTCGACCGGAACGCATCTGCATTTTGAAGTGCGGCTGAATGGAAAAGCAATTAATCCCCGACCATTTTTGGAGGCGAACACAGATGTTCTCAAGATTAAAGCCATCGCACGACAACGTGCCAACTCGCCAAAGCGCGCCGAGTCAGGCTCCAGCCGTGGCTAGAAGCAGCGGCAGCAGTGGATCGAGTTTCTCGATCATCGGCGACGGGATCATCATAACGGGTAATATCGAAGCAAAGGTCGATCTGCACATCGATGGTGAAGTGATCGGCGACGTGAAATGCCTGTCACTCGTCCAGGGCCCATCAAGCAAGATCAAGGGCGCGATCATCGCCCAGAACGCCAGCCTGTCGGGCGCGGTTGAGGGATCGATCGATGCCGGCGACCTCGCCATAGCATCCACTGCCCGCATCGGCGGTGACGTCACCTATGAAAATGTAACCATCGAACAGGGCGGCCATGTCGACGGCAAGTTCAAGCATCGCAGCAACAAGGCACCAAATCTTGCCAAATCGACGTTGAACAAAAGCGAAATGGCTATCCCGCTGGAACTGACCGACGGCGACAAGGCTGCTTGATTTTGGCGTTGTAAGCGGGCGCTGGATCGAGAAATTTACGACTGGCGAGGAGGGACCGTCGCGCTTCCAGCCATTTCGCTTTCGGAAGTTAATTGCGAGGCGCTTGGCGTCGATAGCTGAGCGCTTCGGCTACATGGATACGGCCGACTGCCTCGGTACCGGCCAAATCGGCAATCGTCCGGGACACCCTTAAAACCCGCGTATAGCCCCGCGCCGACAGCCGCATCGCTTCGGCGGCCTGTGCCAGCAGTTTCCGGCCCGGTTCATCAGGGGTGGCATATTTCTCCAGCGCATCACCATCGATTTCGGTATTGGTCCGCGCGTCCAGATCGGCATAGCGCTGCCGCTGGAGCGACCGCGCTCGGGCGACCCGCTGCGCCACTATCCCGGAATCTTCCGCTGGTGGAGGCATGGTGAGATCCGCCGCAGACAAGGCCTCGACCTCTATATGAAGGTCAATGCGGTCGAGCAGTGGCCCCGAAACCTTGGCCTGATAATCAGCCGCGCATCGGGGCGCCCGCGAACAGGCCAGGGATGCGTCTCCCAGATGCCCGCAACGGCACGGATTCATCGCGGCGACCATCTGGACGCGTGCGGGAAAGGTAACATGGGCATTGGCCCGGGCCACGCTCACTTCTCCGGTTTCGAGCGGTTGTCGCAACGAATCGAGCACAGGGCGCTGAAATTCCGGCAATTCGTCAAGGAACAGCACCCCTAGATGCGCCATGCTGACTTCTCCCGGTCGAACCTTCAGCCCGCCGCCGACCAGTGCAGCCATCGACGCGCTATGATGCGGTGCGCGAAACGGTCGTTGACGAGACATCTGTCCGCCTTCCAGCGTGCCGGCGACGGATGCCACCATTGAAACTTCCAGCGCTTCGGACGGTGACAATGGTGGCAAAATGCCGGGCAAACAGGACGCCAGCAGAGACTTGCCCGAACCTGGCGGGCCATTCATCAGCAGATTATGTCCGCCGGCCGCCGCGATCTCCAACGCCCGTTTCGCGGTTTCCTGTCCCTTCACATCCTTGAGATCCGGTCCATAATCCGGTTCGGGTGCGGGACCGGTCTCAGGCGGCGTCAATATCGACTGGCCTTTAAAATGATTGAGCAGCGCCAACAGGTTGGTCGGCGCCAACACTTCGACATCACCGGCCCAGGCTGCTTCGGATCCTTGCGACGCCGGACAGATCAAACCGAGGCTCTTGCCCGATGCATATAGCGCGGCCAGCAGAACCCCCGGCGTAATAGCCAGTCGGCCATCGAGCGACAATTCCCCGACAACAATATAGCTCACCAATGTCTCGGCATCGACAATACCCATCGCTCCCAGCAAGGCCAGCGCAATGGGGAGATCATAATGGGAACCGGCTTTGGGCAAATCGGCGGGCGACAGGTTGACCGTGATCCTTTTCGGCGGAAGCGAAAGTCCCATCGCCGCAATGGCCGCACGCACCCGTTCGCGGCTTTCGGCAACCGCCTTGTCCGGCAGGCCGACAACATTGAACGCAGGCAAACCCGGTGCAACCTGACATTGCACTTCGACACCACGCGCTTCCAGTCCGAGATAAGCCACTGTCTGAACCAGCGCCACCATCAAGGTCGCCCCAATTTCATACCGGAAATAGTGGCGGCGACCGGTGGTTGAGTCGAGCATCAACCGCCACTTGGCCGCAACCGTCAAAACTCTCGCGATGCCAGACCGGAAACCGGTTAATATTGTCGCAACCACGCGCCCTTACGCTTTGGCAAGCGCTTGGCCTGCAAATAGCGCCCTATGAAATGGAGCACGATATCGATTGCTGCGAACAATAGCAGTGCACCGGAAGGAGCCAGCGCCGGCTTTTTTGTCGGCGCATTCCTGTTATTTGCCTTCCTGCTGCTTCCGGCCCAGCCTGCCCATAGCGCCAGCAGCTATGTCGTCACCGAAACGGTGGAAACGCTGGACTATGAAATATTCGAACCGGCTCCAGCATATACACAGGCTTCCGGCATATTCGACGAATTTGGTCCGTTTCGCGTCATCGCTCCGGACATGGTGGAAATGACGGGGACTGTCGACAGCTACACGCCAACCGTCTTTCGCCAGATGCTCGGTCAATATCCGGAAATTCGGCGAATCATAATGCGCGATTGCGACGGATCGGTTGATGAAGAGGCCAATCTCAGACTCGCACGGATGATCCGCCGCGCCGGTATCAGCACCCATGTGCCAGCCGGTGGCTCCGTCCGCTCCGGGGCCGTGGAGCTTTTTCTTGCCGGGGTCAGCCGGACAGCCGATCCTGATGCCGAGTTCATCGTGCACAGCTGGATGGATGAATATGGCAGGGAAGCGAATGACTATCCAGCCAATGATCCGGTTCATGCTGAATATCTCGATTATTATCGGGAAATGGGCGTATCCGCGCCCACGGCAAAGGCCTTTTACGCTTTGACCAACAGCGTGCCCTTCTCCGGGCAATTGCGCCTTTCCCGCAGCGACATGGCCCGTTTCCAACTCGTCCATTAGATTTTTGTTGCAATCATTCCATTCACGCCCCGTGCATCACGGGAACGATAATCATTTTCGCGCGCTTTAGTTGCAACAGCGAGCTTGCGACTCTCGTCGCAAAACACCAAATGGAATATGATGGACGACGAACAGACAAACAAACGGTGGCGATATACGTCAGGAGCCCGATTCGCGCTCACCGTCATCGGCTTCATACTGATACTCATATCACCGATCATCGGTGCCATCCCCGGCCCCGGATTTATAATCGTCTTTCCGATCGGCCTCGCCCTGATCCTGCAAAATTCGCGCTGGGCAAAGAAACGATATGTCAATTTCAAGCGACGATTCCCGCATTATGGCAAGTGGACCGACTGGGCGATGCGCAGAAGGCATCACAAGGCGCTGCCTGAAGATTTTGAACTCCCAATTTTCGGCAAGGTAAAGACCGGCAATCGCGACAAGAAAGTCTAGCGCAAATGCTTGACTTTCGGCGCCTGCCTGCCTAATCGCAGCGACAACGTACCGGCCGCAGCTTTTGGCGGCCCTTTTTTATCGAAATTTTGACGTAGGATAATCGCGATGAAGCGCACATTTCAACCGAGCCGCCTGGTCCGCAAACGGCGCCATGGTTTCCGCGCCCGCAAAGCCACCGTTGGCGGCCGCAAAGTGCTGGCTGCCCGCCGTGCCCGTGGCCGCAAGAAGCTCTCTGCCTAAAATCAACGTGACCGCCGGTGCTGCGCCTGTCGAAGCACGCCTATCGCCAGATCGTTCGGACTTGCAGCACACTTCTACCGATTCGGCATCAACCGTTTCCGGTCGACCGGTCGAAGTGATTCGCAAACGCGCCGATTTTCTCGCTGCCAATCGTGGCAAGCGATTCGTCACTCCCAATTTTGTCCTGCTCGCGCATCGCCGCCGCAGCGACCATGCCATCGCGGCGGAAACGATTCGCTACGGCATCACGGTCACCAAGAAAATTGGCAATGCTGTCGCAAGAAACCGGATGAAACGTCGTTTTCGGTCATTACTTGCCAAAACATTGGCCAATGCGGGAATTCCGGGTGTCGATCATGTCATGATCGGTCGCAAAACCAATCAGGAAGCCGATTTTGCCGCCATGCAGGCCGATCTCGAAAAGGGCTTGAAATATTTGACGAAAAAGCTCGGCTAGAAATGCTCAGGTCTGTTTTCATCTTTCTCGTGCGATGCTGGCAATGCGGCCCGTCGCGAATTTTGCCGCCGACCTGCCGCTATCAACCGACGTGCAGCGCCTATACGATCGAAGCGATCGAGAAACATGGTGCAATTAAGGGTAGCTGGTTGGGGGCGAAACGGCTATTGCGCTGCCATCCTTGGGGAAGCTCGGGCTATGACCCGGTGCCTTGATGCCCTCATTCACCAATCCTATTTGCAACAAATGGCCGAAAACAGGACGAAATAGTGGATAACAAACGCAATATTATCATGGCGGTACTGCTCACCGGGATCATCCTGTTTGGCTGGCCCATGCTGATGGAACAATTCTTCCCGGATATGGCCAACAAGAATGAGGTCGTGGAACAGAATAATGCTCCGGCCAACGATCAGGCTTCGGGAAATACAGCATCCCCTGCGATCGTGCCCGCCACGGGCAACACGGACATCTCCACCGGTGCCGCATCCGACAAAATTCGTCCCCTGGCCGAAGTTTTACCCGAGAGTCCGCGTATCTTGATTGAAACACCACGCCTGAAAGGGTCGATCAATCTTAAAGGCGGGCGTATCGACGACCTTACCCTCACCGATCACTCGGTCGACATGAGCAAGGACAGCGAACCGGTTCGGCTCTTTTCGCCATCAGGAACCGAGAACGCCTATTTCAGCCGTTTCGGCTGGGCCGGCGAAGGTGTTGCGGTCCCGGATGATAATACGATCTGGACGCCTGACGGAAGCAAGCTGACCCCCGAAACACCGGTGACCCTGAAATGGTCCAACGAGACCGGACAAACTTATGCCATCAAACTGTCAGTCGATTCAGATTATCTGATTACCGCCGAACAGAGCGTCACGAATCGCGGCGAGAATGCAATCGCGCTCAAACCTTATGGCCTGATCAACCGGAAGCGGGACCTCAATAATATTCCGCGGGCGGAAGCAAGCACCTGGACCATCCACTCCGGTCCGATCGGTGTCTTTGAAGGCGCGGCAAATTATGATGTGGACTATGAAAATCTTGCCGGTGAAGAGCCGGGATTTTTTGTCCGTATGTTTGGCACCTCGGCGGTTGCCGGCACAAATTCCTACGACAAGGACGTCAGTTGGCTGGGCTTTACCGACAAATATTGGTTGGGCGCCTTGATCCCGGACAATATTTCGGATGTCGATGCAAAATTCCGTTCCGGCGGTGGTGATATCTTCCAGGCCGAGATTGCGAAAAAGAATCCGCAAATCATCGGCCAAGGCCAACAGCTGAAAACCACAACCCGGCTATTTGCCGGAGCCAAGGAAAATGCGGTACTGGTGAAATATCAGGAAGACTATGGAATCATAAATCTCGATCGTGCCATCGACTGGGGCTGGTTCTACTGGTTCGAAAAGCCGCTTTTCTATCTCCTCAACTGGCTGTTCCAACTGGTCGGGAATTTCGGTGTAGCGATTATCCTGATGACCTTCATCGTACGCGGAATCATGTTCCCGATCGCGCAGAAGCAGTTCGCATCGATGGCGCAAATGCGTGCTGTCCAGCCAAAAATGAAAGCGATTCAGGAAAAGCACAAGGACGACAAACAGCAGCAACAGCAAGAAATCATGAAGCTGTACAAGGACGAAAAGGTCAATCCGCTGGCTGGCTGCCTGCCGATTTTCCTCCAGATTCCAATCTTCTTCGCGCTGTACAAGGTGCTGATGCTGTCGATTGAGATGCGCCATCAGCCGTTCATCCTCTGGATCAAGGATCTCAGCGCACCTGACCCGTTAACACCGGTCAACCTGTTCGGTCTGCTGCCGTTTGACCCACCAAGCTTCCTGGCCGTCGGCATTCTGCCGATCCTGATGGGCATTACCATGCACCTGCAGTTCAAGCTGAACCCGGCACCGATGGATCCAATGCAGAAACAGATTTTCAGCATCATGCCATGGATATTGGTGTTCATCATGGCACCTTTTGCCGCCGGTCTACAGCTCTACTGGACGGTGTCCAACATCCTCACCATCGCGCAGCAAAAATGGCTCTATTCGCGCCACCCGCAGATGAAAGAAATGATGGCCAAGGAGGCCGAGGAAAAGGCGCGCAAGGCCGAAGCTGACAAGGCCGGAGCATGAACCTGTCACCGATCCTTTGGACCAGGACAGGACGCATCTGCGGCACCGGTTCCGGTCATCGGGATGATATTTAGATGAAGACCCCGCTCCACCCGAAGCTGTTCTCCGGCCCGATAAGCTTTCTGAAAAGCGCACCGCAACTGCAATTTCTGCCTGACCCCAAGGTTCCGGAAATCGCCTTTGCCGGTCGCTCCAATGTCGGCAAGTCGTCGCTGATCAATGCGCTGACCAATCGCAACGGTCTTGCTCGAACCTCAAACACGCCGGGACGAACGCAGGAACTGAACTTCTTCGATATCGGCGACCCGCTGATCTTCCGGATCTGCGATATGCCCGGCTACGGATTTGCCAAAGCGCCGCCGAAAGTGGTTCAGAAATGGCGTTTTCTTATCAACGACTATCTGCGCGGTCGGGCGGTGCTGAAACGAACCTTCGTGTTGATTGACTCGCGGCACGGTATCAAGCCGGTTGATGAAGAAGTGATGGAAATGCTCGACAAGGCGGCCGTCAGCTACCGGGTGGTGCTGACCAAGGCAGACAAGGTGAAACAGGAACAACTGGACATCACAGCCGCGAAAGTCGCGGAGATTGCCAAGAAACATCCTGCCGCACATCCCGAACTGCTCCTCACTTCCTCCGAAAAGAAACAAGGTATTGACGAACTTCGGCTTGCGGTTCTCGAAGCGGTGGAGAGCTGACCGCCCGAAACCTGACTGCTTGATGCGGCTTTTCTCGACATAGCCGATCATATTTGATTATGGGGCATTTGATGAAACTGATAATCGGAAACAAAGCCTATTCGAGCTGGTCGATGCGCGGCTGGCTTGCCTGCAAACAGTCGGGTCTGTCCTTCGAGGAATTGACCGTGCCCTTGTTCGGTGACGATTGGGACCATGTCCGTGCAAGCGAGAATTTTGCACCTTCGGGTGGTAAGGTACCGATATTGTGGGACGGGGAGACCGTGGTCTGGGATAGTCTGGCGATTATCGACTGGCTCGCCGACAAGACCCACCGGGACCGCTTCTGGCCGAAGGATGAGACGGCACGGGGCATGGCCCGTTCGATGGCCGCCGAAATGCATTCCGGCTATCTGGCGCTGCGCCGCCAGTGCCCGATGAACACCCGCAAGATTTACGAAGGCCTTTCGATCAGCGACGAGGTCAAGACCGATGCCGCGCGGATCATCGAACTATGGGCGCAGGCAAGGGCACGCTTCGGTGGCGGTGGACCGTTTCTGTTTGGTACCTATGGCGCTGCCGATATCATGTATGCACCAATAGTGTCACGATTTCAGACATATGGATTCCGGCTGCCCGGCTTTGCCACCAGCTATATGCAGACCATTCTCGACCATGAATGGACGGCGCAATGGATAGAAGCCGCCGAGGAAGAGCCATGGGTGATCGAGCGCCTTGAACAGCCCGAAACGGTGGAAAACTGATAGGCCGTCAATGACCCGCACAAATACTCTCGACTATGCAAGACGATTGATCGCCCAGCCCAGTATCACCCCCGCGACCGGCGGTGTGTTCGACGAGATGGAAGCGATACTCGCCCCTCTGGGGTTCGAGATAACGCGATTCATTGCGGGTGATGCTCCCGAAGAGGCAAAATTGGGCGGACCCGTCGAAAATCTCTTTGCCATTCGTCATGGCGCACCGGGTTCACGTCACTTCGCCTATGCCGGCCATCTGGATGTCGTACCGCCCGGTCAGGGCTGGCAGACCGATCCGTTCGTCCCGGAAGTGCAGGGTAACCTGCTCTACGGGCGCGGCGCTGTCGACATGAAAGGCAGTATCGCGGCCTTTGTCGGTGCGCTGGATCAGCTGCCCGGTGATCTCGGTACGATCAGCCTGATCATCACCGGCGATGAAGAAGGGCCTGCGCGTTTTGGCACCGTCGCGATCATGGAACTGATGGCCGAGCGCGGGATCACCCCCGACCTCTGCCTCGTCGGAGAGCCGACGTCGGTCCACCGGCTCGGCGACATGATGAAAATCGGGCGGCGCGGTTCGGTCAATATGTGGATCACGGTAAACGGCATGCAGGGCCATGTCGCCTATCCGCAGAATGCGGACAACCCGATTACGAAATTGGGCCGGATATTGACCGAGATTGATTCCCTTCAACTCGACGAGGGGACGGACTGGTTCCAGCCGAGCAATATCGAGTTCACCGACCTCCACGTAGGCAATCCTGCGCATAATGTCATCCCGGCGAAAGCCGAAGGCCGCCT
>CAJQNR010000112.1 GCA_905479715.1 uncultured Sphingorhabdus sp. | reverse complement strand
GTCCAAAGCTATCGCGGCACCAAGGACGAATGGCTCAAGAGTGGTGCATGGCTGAGCCGTATCGAAGTGCCGGTCAGCGCGAAAAACATGACCTTCTGCCTGCCGTTCAGTCAGGCCGGCGAATATGCGATTGCGGTTCGCCACGATCTCAATGGTAACGGCAAAACCGATATCACCAGCGATGGCGGCGGTATGTCGAACAATCCAAGCATCAACATCTTCAATCTCGGCAAGCCGAGTTACAAGAAAACGGCTTTCAACGTCGGCAATGAAGTCAAATCGATCAACATCAGCATGAAATACAGATGATGAAAATCTGTTACCGGGGATAGGGCCCAATAAATGGCAAATGTCGCACTTCTTTCCAATCCCAATTCAACGGGGAACCGGGCGATTCTTCCGGATGTCCGTTCCTATTGCGTGAAGAACAGTGATGTCTTCCATTATGAAGTCGATCATGTCGACGAAATTGCCAAGGCTCTGGAGACGATTGCACGGGTCAAACCGAAAGTGCTGGTCATCAATGGCGGTGACGGGACCGTCCAGGCGGCGTTGACCGAATTATACCAGGGTGGCCATTTCGGGGACAACCCGCCTCCGGTTGCAGTTCTGCCCAATGGCAAGACCAATTTGATTGCCCTCGATCTCGGATCCGAAGGCAATCCGCTCAAGGCGCTCGAACGGATTGTCGAACTGGCCAAACATGATTTGCACGAACATCTCGTCGACCGCGAACTGATCGCGCTTTCCGACGGCGGCAAGGACAGCAAGGTCGTGCTGGGCATGTTCCTCGGCGGGGCGGGCTTGTCGGAGTTCATCCTCTATTGCCGTCACAAGATTTATCCGCTCGGACTGCCGAACGCCGCGGCCCATGTGCTGACCGTATTTGCCGCACTTGCATCCGTTCTGTTCGGCATTCGGGCAAAATTCCTGCCCAAACGGTCGACGCCGGTCAAAATATCACTGATCCGGGATGGCCAGTTTCAGGGCAATTTTGCGGTACTGATTGTCACCACGCTGGAGCGACTTTTGCTGATGAAGCGATCCATGCGGAATAAAAATGCAATCGGGCGGATGCAGTTTCTGGCGATCGATCAGCAAGCCGGGGCCATTATGCGCTTTCTGCTGTCGGTGATTTTTGGCCGGTTGGGAAAAACGGTACAGAAGGGCATTCATCTCGAACGCGGCGATATGATCCGCATCGAGGGCGACGGCAGCAATGTGCTGATGGACGGTGAATTGTTCAGCGCCCAGCCGGGGCATCCGATTGTACTGAAATCCACCAAACCAGTGTCCTTCCTTCGGCTTGCCGCTTGAGCTAGGACGGCTCGCGTGAGCGAACTCAAATCCTTGATTGCAGAAGAACTGACTCAGCCTGTGGATTCGCGGGTCTCGGCTTTTGCGGCCTCGATTGCCGAGCAATATGGCGATGCGTCGCGCTCTGTCCTTTTCTATGGATCCTGCCTGCGGACAACCGAGCTCGACGGGCAGATGCTTGATTTCTACCTGATCGTGTCGAGCTATGAAGCAGCCTATGGCAAGAGCTGGCTGGTGGCTGCGAACAAGCGTCTGCCTCCCAATGTGTTCCCGGCAGAGCATGATGGGCTGGTCGCCAAGGTCGCGGTGTTGAGCGAGCAGGATTTTTACAAGCTGAACCGGATTACCGCGAGCGCGGTCAGCGTCTGGGCGCGATTTGCACAACCGTCCCGGCTGGTCTGGCATGCGGATGCACAGGCCAAGTCCCAAGTCGTTGAGGCGATTGAAGGCGCAGCGATAACCCTGTTCGACCTGACTTTCCCGATGATGGATATTGGCAAGGAATACAGCATAGCGGATCTCTGGAAACGCGGTTTTGAACTGACCTATGGCGCAGAATTGCGCGCCGAGCGCAAGGACCGTTCCGATTCGGTCGTCGATGCGGATCCCGAGCGCTATGCCCGGTTTGGACCGGCCGTCCTGGCGGCGATCGCGGAGCGGAACAAGGCTCAGGGCAAGAAACTAAAGATCATCACCTCTCGCGACACGGTCGAGAAAAGATGGCGGCAATTGCGGCGCAATGGCAAGCTGCTGACGCTGGCGAGACTGGCCAAGGCATCCGCCACTTACGCTGGCGGCATTGATTATCTCGCTTGGAAGATAAACCGCCATGC
Source organism: uncultured Sphingorhabdus sp. (assembly GCA_905479715.1). Taxonomy (GTDB): domain Bacteria; phylum Pseudomonadota; class Alphaproteobacteria; order Sphingomonadales; family Sphingomonadaceae; genus Parasphingorhabdus. Next base: position 39,441 of record CAJQNR010000112.1, on the reverse strand, counting down.
CGGCACTGAATATGTGATTAAGCCATGGCAAAGGAACTGGCCGATCCTGGGCGCGTTGGTCATGTTGCCGCGTTTGATTATGGGCGGCGCGATTAAATAATATCAACCTTTCCAAGGAGAGTGACCATGGTTCGCAGGCTAGAGATAAATCCGATCCATCTTGGTCTAGGGGCAACGGCAGAAATTGAGCCGGAAATGACCGGTGATCTGGACTGGTATGCAGGCTATGGCGCGCGCCATGGCAAGGATGGCGCAGAGGGCAGGCTGGTTTCCATGCATAGCTTCACCGAAAACTGGAATGTCTGGGAAATGCATCCCAATGGCGCGGAGGTGGTCTTGTGTACGGCCGGTGAAATTACATTGATTCAGGAAATGGCTGACGGCTTGCAGCGGCGCAGCACGTTGTCGTCCGGCGAATATGCCGTGAACGCACCCGGCGTCTGGCATACGGCGGACATCGAAGTTTCTGCAACGGCCCTATTCATAACCGCCGGCGAAGGCACGGAGCATCGGGAACGGTAGGCCGCTTTTGTCATTTCCGATCAGGTTCAGCTTGTCGGAATATCAGCGATCCTTGTAATCCGGCTTCCGCTTCGCAAAAAACGCCTTGGCCGCCTCGCGGCTGTCCTCGGTCATTGAGAGCATCACCTGCTGCCGGTCTTCGATCGCCAGCGCAGCCTCGAAACTTTGCGCGTCAATATTGCGATTGAGCGCATCTTTCGACAGGCGCAGACCCATCGGCGCGGTGTCGAGCATTTCCTCGGCCAGCGACAATCCGGTCGGGAGCAGCTTGTCCTCGTCGACCATTTCGCTGATCAGGCCGTATTTTTCGGCCCGTTCGGCATGGATGAAGCGACCGGTCAGGATGAGTTCGGACGCGATCGACGCGCCAACCATGCGCGGCAGGAAATAGCTTGATCCCATATCGCAGCCGCCGAGACCGATCTTGATATAGGCCGCATTCATCTTGAGCGACGGCACACCAAAGCGAACGTCGCTGGCGAGCAATAGCGAGAAGCCGCCACCGCAGGCGGCACCTTGCGCCAACGCGATAATCGGCTGCGGGCATTGCCGCATCAGCTGCATCACGGTGGCGATCGAGCGCTGCGTACGCCAGACATGCTGTACCGGCCCGGCCGAGCCGTCATTTGTCCAGCCGCCAATGTCGAGGCCGGCGCAAAAGGCCCGGCCTTCTGCGCGGAACAGGACAACGCGGACATCGAGGCGCTTCTGGAGGCCGCGGAAATAATCCTGCAGCGCGAAGATCATATCCTCGTTCATCGTATTGAGTTTTTCGGGGCGGTTGAGCGTCAATATTTCAATCGCGCCGCGTTGTTCGATGTTGATGGAGTTGGTCATTTTGGTCAAATTGCCCCGACCGCTTTCCCGGCCGCTTCGAACATGCCCAGAATCTGGTCGACCTGCTCGCTGCTATGTTCCGCGCAGAGCGAACAGCGGAGCAGGGTCATATTGGCCGGTGTTGCTGGCGGCCGTGCCAGATTCACGTAAAGCCCTTCGGCGAGCAAGGCCTGCCACATCATGGCGCCTTTCTCGAGGTCGGGCATGATCACTGCGATGATCGCGCTTTGCGCCTCGGGGGTACCGAGGGTGAAGCCGAGGTCGCGCAGGCCCTGGTGCAGTTTCTTGCTATTTTCCCAGAGATGTGCGCGCTTGTTGCCGCTGTGCATCAGCTTGCGGATCGAGGTGCTGGCGGTTGCCATGACGCTCGGCGGAAGCGAGGCGGTGAACACATAGGGGCGGCAAACCAGTCGCAATATTTCGAATTTCGGGTGATTGGACACGCAGAAGCCGCCAACCGTGCCGACGCTCTTGCTGAACGTGCCGATGATGAAATCGACATCGTCGATCACGCCCTGCGCTTCGCAGACGCCGCGGCCATTTTCGCCGATAAAGCCCATCGAGTGGGCTTCGTCGACCAGTACCATCGCGCCGTTTTCCTTGCAGATGCGGACCATTTCCTTGAGCGGCGCGACATCGCCGAGCATCGAATAGACGCCTTCCAGGACAACCAGCTTCCCGGCTTCGGCAGGGAGGCGTTTCAGCCGTTTTTCCAGCGCTTCAATATCATTGTGACGGAAGGCGACAATCTCGGCATTGCCCATCGCGCAACCATCATAGATGGACGCATGGCTGTCGATGTCGAGGATCACATAATCCCCTTTGCCTGCGAGCGTGGAAATGATCCCGAGATTGGCCTGATAGCCGGTGGAAAAGACCATCGCATGGTCCATTGCGTAAAATTCTTTCAGAGCCTCTTCGCAATCGCGATGGCCTGCATAGGTGCCGTTGAGCACCCGGCTACCGGTGGTGCCGGAGCCAAATTCTTCCAGCGCCTTGATGCCTGCTTCACGCACATCATCATCAAAGGTCATGCCCATATAATTATAGGTGCCAAGCAGGATGGTTTCCTTGCCATCGCAGATCGCGACGGTTGGCGAGAGCACTTCGTCCATCACCAGCGAGAAGGGGTCCCTGACGCCGGTGGCCAGAAGCGTCTCGCGCTCCTTGATCAGCGGGTCGAATTTACTCAATAAATCGGTCATTCTTTACTTCCGTTAGTCCTGAGCCTGTTGAAGTATAAAACACCCGCTCGAGCGACCCCTCAACTAGCTCAGGGCGAGCGGGTGTTTGGCTTCAGTTTTCCATCAACTTGGCGACGGCATCGGCGAGTTGGCCGACGCTTTCTATTTCGGCCTGCATGTTCATGGTGATGATGATATCAAATTCATCTTCCACAGCAGCGACAAAGTCCATGACGGTCAGGCTGTCCCATTCGAGATCGCCCTGAAAGGTCGTGTCTGCCGACAAGGCGACGCCCTTGTTGTTGAACGGCCCGATCAGTCCGCTGACCTTGGCCATGATGTCTTCGCGATTTGCCATATATTGCTTCCAATAATTATTATTCCTGACCTTTGCCAAGACATGCGCACCATTGGCAAGCGAATAAGGCGCAAAAGCGGCATAATGCGCGCCTTGTCTTGCCCGTGGGCGTGCTTTCTGCCACTCTTTGGCCGTATCGCGTTTCAACCTTCCGGAGAGTAATATATGGATGATGCCAACAAATGGCCAGATGAGGTCGTTTATGCGCTAGGCACGACGCAGCGCCATCATGTGCAATTGAGTGTTATGGCTGATAACAAGGCGAATATGCTGATTGGAGCAACATTTGTCGTGTTCACGCTTGCTGTTGGTCAAAGCCAGGCGGGCAACATGTCCCTGCCGCTTCTTATCCTTGCTATCTCCGCGTTTTTATCAGCCGGGCTGTCCGCATTGGCGGTGATGCCATCCGTTACCCCCTGGCAGGATCATTCGCCAAATATGCTGTTTTTCGGTGGCTTTTCAGATCTCAGTGAAGGCGAGTTTATCGACCGTCTGTTGCTCCAGGAATTGCGCAGCCAGGAATCAACCTATCGCGCCATGCTTCGCGACATCTATCAAATGGGTCAGGTTCTTGAACGCAAAAAATACCGTTTCCTGGGCTGGGCCTATCGGGTGTTTCTGGTCGGCTTGACCCTGACCTTCGTCGCCTATGTGTATGAACAGTTCGCCGGGCCGATCATGTAGGAGGCGCTACAGCCAGTCATTCTGGCGATACCATTGTGCGGTATCTTTCAGGCCTTTGCGGGTTTCGATTTGCGGTTGCCAAAATTGTGTCGGCAGACGCTTGTTCGGGTCAATCGTCCAGTCGTCATGGCAAAAATAATTGACTCTGTCTTCGGTCAGCTTTGCATTGCCGCGGCGTACCAGACGGTCAGCCCTGGCACCGAGACGCAGCAGCAATTTGGGCATGCCGACGGGCGTAATGCGTTTGCCCATCGCCCAGCCGATAGCCTTTGCAAAACTGGCCTGGGTCCAGCCGTCCGGCTTGCCGTCGTCGACCTCGAATATCCCGGCGGTAAAATCTTCCCGTTCCTGCAAAAGCGCAAGCAGTGCCTGACACAGATCCTCGACGTGGATGACGGACATACGGCCATCGGCATCCGGGGGCAGGGTGATAAAACCCAGTTTTGCCATTTTGAAGAGTTCCAGCATCTCGCCATCGCCGGGGCCATAGACGGCGGGCGGACGGATGACTGTCCAGTCGAGACCGCTGGTCGCGACAATTTTTTCGGCTTTGGCCTTGGTCTTGCCGTAGATTGACAGCTCCGGTCGGGTGGCTGCGAGCGACGAGACGTGGACAAAGCGTCTCGTCCCGGCCTGTTTCGCCGCTTCGACAACAGCGAGCGTACCGGCGACATTGCCGGCTTCAAACCCGGCTGTGTCCGGTGCATTGACTACCCCGGCAATGTGCACGACCACATCTGCGCCATTGCACAGATTTGCGAGACCGGCCGCATCATCCAGAGCACCGCGCACCCACGTCACATTGGGCCGATCATCCTGTTTGCGCCGGGTCAGCGCACGCACCTGATATCCCGCCCGCACGACCAGATCGAGCATCCGGCTGCCGACAAAACCGGTTGCGCCGGTGAGGGCTATGGTTTTTTGCGTCGATCCGGCCATATATCCTAGACCAGGACCATCTGGTTGCGGTGAACCACAGCGCTGCGTGGCGCGTAGCCGAGCAGGGCTTCGAGTTCGGAACTGCGGTGACCGATGATTTTCGCGCAATCAAGCGCGTCATATTCGGCCAGGCCGCGCGCGATCGACAGACCGTCCATGTCCTTGATCTCGACTACATCGCTGCGCTTGAACTGGCCTTCAATGGAAATAATGCCCGCTGCAAGCAGGCTACCGCCGGATTGCAGGGCGGCTATCGCACCTGCATCGATTGTAATCGTGCCGGCGGATGTAAGTCGTCCGCCCAGCCAGGCCTTGCGGGCATTGGCACCATCACCCGCCTTGAACAGTGTTCCGACGTTGGTCAGCGCATAACGTTCCAGCGGATGATCTTCCTGTCCCGAGATGATCGACAGTTCGATGCCGGCAAGATTGGCAATTTTTGCAGCCTCAAGCTTGGACGTCATACCGCCGGACCCGAGGCCGGAGGACGAGCTGCCATCCGCCATCGCCATGATATTTTCATCGACCACATCGACGAGGCCGATAAATTGTCCATTGGTTTCGCTGTCCGGTCTGCGATCATAGAGGCCGTCAATATCGGACAGCAACAGCACCCGGTCAGCCGATGCCGCCTGTCCGACACGTGCGGCCAGCCGGTCATTGTCGCCAAAGCGAATCTCGTCGGTGGCGACGCTGTCATTCTCGTTGATCACCGGAATGGCCCGGTGCTCGATCAGCTTTTCGAGTGTCGCGGTCGCGTTGAGATAGCGTTTGCGATCTTCCATATCGTCGAGTGTGAGCAGCATCTGGGCGGCGGTGATCTGATGGTCAGCCAGCAATTCCGACCACAGGCTGCTCAGCGCGATCTGTCCCACCGATGCTGCAGCTTGCGCGTCGGCGAGGCTGGTCCGTCCGCCTCTCGCGAGGCCAAGTTTTCGCGCGCCCAGAGCGATCGATCCTGACGAAACGATAATGATATCATCACCCGCCTGGTGCCGTTTGGCGATGTCGGCAACCAGCGTTTTCAGCCAGTCGCGTCGCGGCTTTCCGTCCTCGCCGATAAGCAGGGAAGATCCGACCTTGACGACGATTGTTTCCGGCTTTGCGGCGCTCACAACGGCGACCAATCTTTGGCGCCATCCTCTTTGCCTGAAGCAAGCGCTGACCCGCCCTTTTGTTCGATCGAACTATTTTCACCAACCGCTTCGAGGATCTTGTCGAGCACGGCATCCAGTCCCGCGCCGGTTGCGCCCGATACCGGCAGGACATGTTCGGCGCCGGCTGCACGCAATTGATCGGCAATGTCCGTCATCAGTTCATCGTCGAGAAGGTCGGATTTGTTGAGCGCCAGTATCTGCGGTTTCTCTGAAAGTCCGCCGCCATATTTCTCCAGTTCCTTGGTCACCGTTTTCCAGGCGTGAACAGGATCATCGCCGGTTGCATCGATGAGATGGAGCAAAATCTTGCACCGTTCGATATGACCCAGAAAACGGTCGCCGATACCCGCTCCGTCTGCGGCACCTTCGATCAGTCCGGGAATGTCGGCGAGGACAAATTCACGGCTTTTGTGCCGGACCACACCGAGCTGGGGATGGATGGTGGTAAACGGATAGGCACCGACTTTGGCACCCGCGTTGGTAACTTTGTTGATCAGTGTCGATTTGCCGGCATTGGGCAGGCCGACGAGACCGGCATCGGCGATCAGCTTGAGCCGCAACCAGACGGCCGCTTCCTCGCCCGGTTCGCCGGGCTGATGCTGGCGTGGCGCGCGGTTGGTCGAGCTTTTGTAGCTGGCGTTGCCGCGTCCGCCAATTCCGCCTTCGAGGAACATCGCGCGCTGGCCCTCGCGGGTGAAATCGAGCAGCACATGTTCCTTGTCTTCCGACAATATCTGGGTGCCGACCGGCACTTTGATCACCAGATCGTCACCGCCGGCGCCGGTCCGGTTGCGGCCTGCGCCGCCCTTGCCGCGCGGGGCTCTGAAATGCTGGGCATAGCGGAAGTCGATCAGCGTGTTGAGGCCTTCAACTGCTTCAAAGATAATATCGCCGCCTTTGCCGCCATTGCCGCCGTCGGGACCGCCATATTGGATATATTTTTCACGCCGGAAACTGACAGCGCCAGGCCCGCCCTGGCCCGAGCTGACATAGATTTTGGCTTGATCAAGAAAATGCATGTTGCTGCATTTAGGGATTTGATGCGGGAAAGGCTAGGCTTTGCTGCAATATAACGACATTGCCCAAACCCACGGTTCCAGCGGACAGATCAGATGCTGAGACCACCATCGACAGCAAAGGCCGCACCGGTGGCAAATTTGCTTTCTTCCGACGCCAGATAAACAATCAGATGCGCGATGTCGTCCGGTTCGCCCATATGTCCGACCGGCTGGGCCAGCTGAAAGGATTCCTCTGTTTCAGCTGGATTTGGCGTCCCATCGATAACGCTGCGGACATTGGGGGTCATGATGGTGCCGGGCAGTACGGCGTTGACCCGGACCCTGTTTTTCTCGCGCGCGCAGTAGAGGGCGACGGATTTGGTCAGCATCGGGATCGCGGCTTTTGCGCTATTATAGGCGACCAGATCGGCACTGGCATTGATTGCGGCGGCCGAGGACAGGTTGATGATCGATCCGCCCGTCTTGCCCATCAGCGGCAGGGCCGTCTTGCAGCCGAGAAATATCGAGTCGACATCGACGGTGTAACAGCGTTTGAAATCCTCATAGCTCACGTCCGCTATCGAACCGAAAACGGTGACCGCGGCGTTGTTTACCAGTACGTCGAGGCGACCATATTTGGCTTCGACATGGGCGATCACTTCGGTCCAGCGATCCGGATTGGTTACATCCTGTTCCAGAAATTCGGCATGGTCGCCAAGTTCCGCTGCCGTAGCGGCTCCGGCTTCGCTATTGTGATCGGTGATCACAATGCGCGCGCCTTCGTCGATCAGGCGTTGCGCGGCCGCCTTGCCCAACCCCATCGCGCCACCGGTCAGCAATATGATCTTGTCCTGTACGCGTCCCATTACTCTCTCCCGGTTATTATTCAGCGGCTTCCAGCTGTTCCATCTGGGCGACGCGGGGATCATTGGGGTAGACCCATTCCTCGCCAATCACCTGTTCAACGGCAAGTTCTTCGGGCACGCGGTTGAGACCAATCATCTTGTCGCAATTCTGGTGGAAACTGTAGATGCGCGCTTCCTGATAGCTCAGCGGAACGCTTTTGAAGCCGTCGCTTTCCATCGATTTCTGGATCATTTCGCCAAATTGCGTGTCCTCAAGGATGATCTGCGACATATTGCGGCCATTGGGCTTGCTCTCGTCCGGCACGGTCCACAGATCCGGTGCCGGGCCATCGCCCCAGTCCATCGCCATCGTCACCAGTTCCAGCCGGGTTGTGTTCAGAGAGGTCGGCCAGAAGATCAGTGGCGGGACGAAAAAATTGCTCAGCGGCGACACCCAGTTGGGGAACATCGTGTAACTTTGGGTGCAGGTTCGGCCAAATTCGCCGACGCCTTCGATTTCCTGCCAGTGTGGCGGCGAATCGATAGCGCGGACATGTTCGCGGTCGGTGTCCTGAGGCGCAGGGGCAAGCATCCGGGCGTGACCATTGGGATAGAGGGTATTCACATTGCGCTTGCTGTCGACCAGGGGGGAGACCGTGTCGGGATGGATGAAGGGGACATGATAGACCTCCATATTGGCCTCCATCGCGACCTTCCAGTTGCACTGCAGGTCGAAGCTGTGACGCGCCGCCAGCCTGATCTTGTCGAAGCGGAATTCCTTCCATTCATCCCAGACTGGCCCCAGCCACTCTTTCAGGGGCATCGCGTCTTCATCGAAATTCACGAAAATCAGATTGCCCAGCATCTCGCATTTTACCGGAATCAGGCTGCGGCAGGACATGTCAAAATCGGGGCCAAAATCCTGCTTTTCCGGGACGCCGACGAGACTGCCATCGGTCTTGTAGGTCCAGTTGTGATAACCGCACATCAGCCGCGGGGCCTTGCCTTTTTCTTCGGTTACCACCGGTGCGCCGCGGTGACGGCAGGTGTTGTAAAAGGCGCGGACCTCGCCATCCATGCCGTGGACGATGACAATCGGGTCGCCGACCTGTTCCCATTTCATGAAGCATCCGGGTTCCGGCACTTCGTCAATATGCCCGGCAAACAGCCAGCTCTTCTTCCACAGATATCGCTGCTCGAGATCGTAATATTTCTGGCTGGTATAGCGACCAGCCGGGAGGTCGGGCAGACGCGGAAAACCTTCCGGCGGGGCCGTGCGCGCAGCCTCCCATTCCATCAGGCGTTTCATCTGATCGATATAGGTGTGCGTCATCGGCATAATTTTAGTCCTCTTCCTGTGACAAGAAAGACGCTATTGGTGAGCCAAAGTCGATTGACAAATATGATAGACCGGGAGCCATGCCGAGGCATTCCGGATACAAAAGACAGGAACCGGAAGGCCTTCCATGCGTAAGACAGGGGTGAACCTCCGGATACTGCCTTCCCTGCCAAGCTGGCTGATCCCGTCTGCCCGCATGAGAATATATATCATCTACCTGTGGCGGCATGGCAGATTGCCGAACCTGCTCAATCCCCGGCGCTTCACAGAACTGGTCCAGTGGCGAAAACTGCATGATCGCGACCCGAGGATGCCGATCATGGCGGACAAGATCGCGGTAAAGAAGCAGGTGAAAAAGATTCTGGGCAGTGCATGGACCATTCCAACTTACTGGAGTGGCCGGAAGCTGCCTGAACAGCCGTCATGGCCCTATCCATTCATCCTGAAAGCAAGTCATGGCTGTAATCAGAATATCATCTGCCGCGATCGGGCCGATTGGGATAAAGCGCGTCGACGCTCGGCCGGATGGACACGCGCGCCTTACGGGCTCTGGCTTGATGAATGGGCGTATCGCGATATTCCGCGAGGCTATATCGTGGAACCCTATCTTGGCAGCATTTCCGCGCTTCCGGTTGATTACAAGATCTATGTGTTCGCCGGCAAGGCAGCCTTCATTCAAGTTCATCTTGACCGTTGTTCCGACCATCGGTGGATCTTGTTCGACCGGCAATGGGAACAGATTTCCAGATTGTCAGACAACGACCTTCCTTCTGCCCCGAAGCATCTGGGAAAAATTCTGGATAGCGCAGAAAAACTCGCCAATGGCTTTGATTTCGCTCGTGTTGATTTTTACGAAATAGCGGGAGAACCCAGGTTCGGCGAAGTGACATTCTATCCCGGCTCCGGACTGGACCCGTTTGATCCGCCAGAACTTGATCTCGCCATTGGCGCGCTGTGGCTGGCCGGATTGGCCAACGGCACAGAGCGGCCAGTCCTGGACGGAGGATGGGAGCCTCAAGCAGCCTGATCGACATAAGTGTCGGGATAACCCCCTAGGCCGCGCTCACCCGCACCGGGATCGCGCTCTGCATCGCCTGTCCGGTGATCGGATCGATATTGGCATCGTCAACGATCAGGCGGTTGGTCGAGCCGCCTTTGGTCATCACGTCACCCTTGCCGGCCTCGCTGTCACCGAAAGCATGGCTCATCGAGATAACGCCGGGACGGACTTTATCATCTGCTTTGGCCAGCCCGAAAATCGAGGCTGTGGGAGAGCTGATCTCGATGATCGCGCCATCTTCCAAGCCCGCTGCCGCAAGATCAGCGGGATTGAAGAAGGCAGGATTGGTCGGCATTTTCTCGACCAGCTTGGGGAAAGTGTGGCCGTTGCTGTTGTAACGATGCTTGGACCGGCGCGAGATCAGGCGGAAGTCGAAGCCCTGATCGACCGGATCATTGGCGGCATAGTCGATCAGTTCGCTGGGCATGGCGCCGGCGGCGAGATCGAATTTTTCCTCCGCGTCCGGATCGGCCGGGCTGACCACCGGATGCAATTCCTCATAGGTGATCGCAGCGCCCTGGCGTTCGAGCGCTGCGGCATCGGCCTTGGCCTTGCTCGGTTTGAGCAGCGAGCCTTCGGAAATCAGATCAAGGACGGTTGCCTTGTCCGGGCATGATTCCATTGAGGCAGGACCGCCGGGGAAGTTCATTTCGATGCCCATATGCTTGGCTAGCCACCACAGCATTTCATATTCGTCCATCGTGTCGCCGGGCGCGGGCACCATGGCTTCGGTATAATGGCCATAGGCTTCCTCGGTGAAGGCATCGGAGACATTGTTGATATCTTCGCGTTCCAGACACATGCTCGGCGCAAGGATGATGTCGGCGCGCTTGGCGCTGGCCGACATCCATGGATCGACCTGGATATAGAGTTCGCATTCATCGAGCGCGCGGCGGACTTTCTGCTGGTCGGGGAAGGCAATTTCGGGATTGCCGCCAATCGAGATGAACGCCCTGATCTGGCCATCGCCGGGAGTCAGGATTTCGTCAGCGAGCACGTTGCACGGCATTTCCTTGCCGAGATGGCCGAGGCCGCGAATCCGTGATTTGGGGAAGCCTTCGCCAAAGGTTGGCATTTTTGGAGCGACTTGCGCCTTTCTCGGTCCGCCCATCAGCGGGTTGAAGACCATTGGCGCGGAGACTTTTTCGCCTTCCTGATTGAAGCGGGCGCAGAGGATATTGAGCGAGGCCACGAGATATTCGGTGAGCGTGCCATTGCCGGCCATTTCCGGACCGGTGCCGGTAACGACACGGCCCTTGCTGGCACCGGCGAACATCCGGGCAGCGGCGACCAGCTGATCTTTTTCGACCCCGGCGCGTTTTGCCGCGACATCGGGTGTCATCGATTTGACCGCCGCTTCCAGCTCTTCCACGCCATCGACATGGGCAGCGACGAAATTCTGGTCATAGAGCTTCTCTTCGAAAATCACGTTGAGCATGCCGGCGAGCAGAGCGGGGTCCTCACCCGGTTTGACCGGTAGATAAATGTCCGCCAATTTGCCCATTTCGCTGACCCGTGGATCGGCCACGATGACCTTCATGCCGCGGGCCTTGGCGTCTCTCAGACCGCGGGACGGAGAGGATGTCGGCATGCCGCCGGAATAGTGGGAGACGATCGGATTATTGCCGACAAACATCGCCACATCGGATTCGGTGAAGGCATTGCCGCCGCCCATCCACATGCCATAGCGCGCGGTGGTGAATACCTTGGCCGGCTGGTCGACGGTGACGCTGGTATACCAGTTGCGCGACCCGATGCCCTGGGCAAAGGCATAGGATGTGCCAAGCACGGCGCTGTTCTGGAAGGCATTGGTGCCGCAATAGACCGCAATGCTGTGGGGACCGTGTTCCTCAACCATTTTCTTCATTTGCGCGCCGGCCAGCCTGAGCGCTTCAGCGGTCGCGATATCCTTGAAGCTGCCGTCGGGCTGGCGTATCTTGCTGGTGATCATCCGGTCGGGCAGATTGTGCATGTCGGGCAGTTGGCGACCCTTGATGCAGGTATAGCCGTGGAACAGATGGTCTTCCTTGTCGCCGCGCACGGCAACCACCTTGTCATCTTCGACATCCACCAGCATCGCGCAGCTGGCATGACAAAAACGACAAAAGCTACGCTTGGTTTCGACGGCCATTGAATCTCTCCTAATTTCGGAGAAGTCTAGGCAGGGATGACAGCGCAAGCGACTGACAAAAATGCTCGGAAGGTACCCGGTGCGAGACGATGTTCCGATTCGGCCTTTGCGTCAGCAAGCTACGCGTAAATCAGCCACTATTGCGAAGCGCGGTCGCAATCGCGTTGAGCGACAGCTGGATGCCTTCTCCGATGCGGGGATCGTCTTCCCCGGCGCGCAGACGCTTCATCAGCTCGATCTGGAGATGGTTGAGCGGCTCGATATAGGGCAGGCGCAATTCGATACTGTTGAACAGCGATGGGCTTTTTGCCAGCAAATGGGGCTGATCGGTGATTTCGAGCAATATGTCCCGTGTCTGATACCAGCCGGAACGGATGCGGTTGAAAAAGGCCTGACCCATTTCCTTGTCTTCGACCAGTTCCGCATAGCGCGCGGCGATCCCCATGTCGGATTTCGCCAGGACCATTTCCATATTCGATAAGGATGCCTGAAAAAACGGCCAGCTTTGCGCCATGTCTTTCAGCTTCGCTTTGTCTTCAAACGCCGTGAGCGCCTGTCCGACGCCGTACCAGCCAGGTAGCATCACCCGGGCTTGTGCCCAGCTGAATACCCATGGAATGGCGCGCAAATCCTCGATCTTGTCGCTTTTCGTGCGGCTCGCAGGGCGCGAACCGATTTTCAGTTTGGCAATTTCGGTCAGGGGAGTCATTTGCCGGAAGAAGGTCCGGAAACTGTCGTCGCCATAGACCAGATCGCGATATTCGGTGAAGGCAACTTGCGAGATTTCATCCATCGCGCGGGCATATTCGGCCTGCACCTTGCTGTCGGTTTGGTCGGGTTCCAGCGAATTGATCAGCACCGCCGAGGTCATCGCTTCCAGATTGGCTTCTGCGCCGTCTTCTGTACCATATTTCGCGGCAATAACCTCACCCTGTTCGGTGATCCGGATGCGGCCGGCGACGGTGCCCTTGGGCTGCGCCTTGATTGCGCCAAAGGCCGAACCACCGCCCCGTCCCACGGCACCGCCCCGTCCGTGGAACAGCTGCATTTTGATTCCGGCCTTGGCAAAGATCGGGGTCAGCGCATCGCTCGCCTTGAACAGGCTCCAGGTCGAGGTCAGATAGCCGCCATCCTTGTTGCTGTCCGAATAGCCGATCATCACTTCCTGATGGCCGCGGCCCTTGGCCAACGCGTGCATTTCGGGAAGGGCGAAGAATTCCGTCATCACTTCGGGGGCATTTTCCAGATCGGCGACGGTTTCGAACAGCGGTACTGCCATGACCGGGCAGGAGGGCGCCGCATTCTCGTCGGTCGGCGCGTGATAGAGGCCCGTTTCCATCAGCAGGACATAGACTTCCAAAATATCGGAAACGCTTTCGCCGTTGCTGATATTATAATTGGTGATGACTTCGGGGCCATATTTCCGGTGCGCCTCGGCGGCGGCACGGATGATCGACAATTCCTTGGCCGTCTCTTCGCTATATTCAATCCACGGGCTGGCCAGCGGGCGGTTATTGGCAAGTTCTGCACGCAGTCGTGCTACCCGTGCCGCCTCATCCAGCGCGAGATAATCCTTTTCCACGCCGGCCTGCGCAAGCAGTTCGGCGACCACCCGTTCATGCACCCGGCTGTTCTGGCGCATGTCGAGGGTCGCGAGATGGAAACCAAAAAGTTCGACAGTCCGGATCAGGCGGCCGAGCGCGCCGGAGGTGGCGAAGACGCCCTTGCCCGATGACTTGAGCCCGTGCGCCAATATGGTCAGTTCCTCACGCAATTGCTGCGGATTGTCGTAGGGTTCGGCAGAAATCGGTGAAGGGCGGCCAGGGACATGACCGCACAGTTTGAGATGGGTCGCCGACAGCCGTGCGTAGATGCCCGACAGCGCCCGGCGATAGGGTTCGTCCTTGCGATTGATCGAATTGTCACCGCTCGCGTCAGCAAGCGCGATCACTGCATCGGGCACTTCAGCGAGTTCGGTCGAGATGGACAGCTCGGCCCCCAGCGCATGAACGCGCATCAGATAATAGCCGATCACGGTTTCGGCGGCGCGCGACAGCGCCTCTTCCATCGCACCGGCGTCGACGAAGGGATTGCCGTCCCGGTCGCCGCCGATCCAGCTGTTCAGCTTGAGGAAACTGGGCAGGCGGGCGCCCAATATCCGTTCCCATTTGGCATAGAGCCGGGGCAGGACGGGGAGGAACACGTCCTTCATATAGCTTTGCGAAATCTGGACTTCGTCGGTGACGAACAGCCGCTCGCGGCGCAGCGGACGCGTCTGCCAGAGCAGGGCGATCTGGCGCAGTATTGCGGCGTCCAGAATATCACCGTCCGGGGTTTCTTTATTCCCCTCGTCTTTCATCAACAAAAGTTCGGCAATCCGCGACTTGTGATCGATGATGCTCTTGCGCCGGACCTCGGTCGGGTGAGCGGTGAGTACCGGCGCGATCAGCGCATCGTCGAGCAGATCCAATATTGCTTGCCGGTCGACCCCTTCGCTGGCGAGCAATTCGATTGCTTCGACCACGGTCGCGCCTTTTTCCGCTGCCACGCCCTGGCGGTCCTCGGCGAGATTCGCGAGCAGGGAAAACAGCATGAATCCACGGACAAAGTCCAATGTTTCGTCGAGCGACAGGGCATCAAGGCCGGGATCAATCGCATCCGCATCGGCCAGCCCGCGATGGCGATCGACACTGGTCGACCGGATATATTCCGTACGCCGGTAGAGCTCTTCTCCGCCATAGGAACGAATGACGTCGCCCAGCAACTTGCCGAGGTATTTGATGTCAGGACTTTGGCTTACCGTAAGGGAATTTGTCATGACGATATGCTGCACCGCATCAGATAATCGGTCAAGCCAAACTAGAGCCGCGATCCATTAATTTCCACATCTGCTTTGGCCCAGATGAGGGCAAAGGCGCTTCTCGCTTCTTTGGCCTCGTCCATCTTCCCTTGCCGCTCAAGTGCAGTGGCGAGTCCCGACATCGACCAGCCGTTGCGTGGATAGTCTTCCAGGTCCTTCCGATACACCGCTTCCGCTTCGGCAAACCGCCCGGCTTCAAGCAGCGCCTGACCTAGCGACTGCCGGGTGGGATAATACCAGAAAGGTGGTTCCATATAGGGCAGGCTATCCTGCTTCTCTACAGCCCGTTCAAAATGGCTGACCGCCAGATCGGGGTTGTCCGATTTAAGCGCTATTTCGCCCTGCAACAGATCATCCGCGATATTGAGCAATAGGCTGGCGGGATAATCCGCACTGTCGAGAAAGCGTATCTGTACAGAGTCCTTAACCGCCGCGAGCTTTGCGCGTTCAGTCTGTGCACCGTTGATGTCATCCATATTTGCCATCGCAAGACCGCGTGCATAGCGCCAGATCGCGTTGGAATAATCAAGATTCTCGGGCGGAGCCGGTTCGGCCATGATGTCCGGCCATTTGCCAAACTGGGCGAGCGTTTGCAGCGGAATGGTCTTGAAAAACTCGACCGTCGGGAATTGTTCAATCTGTTCCAGCCGGACATTTGCGGCGACTTTGCGTGCCGATTGGAGAGCCATCTTACTTTGACCCGCCATGCTGGTTGCTGCCCAGAGAAAGTGGATATTATGCGGATAATACATCGCCGGGTAGAATCCCTGCGCGTTGCAGGCCGCGATATATTCTTCGTCGACGGATGCCGCCCGGACATTGGCCGTGGCCGCATCGTCATATCGTCCGACCCGCCAGTAAATATGGGCTGGCATATGCACAAGATGCCCTGATCCGGGCACCAGACTGGCCAGCGCGTCCGCTTCGTCTTCTGCCCGTCCCGGGCTATCGGATGCCTCGACGGCATGGATATACAGATGGAGCGCGAGCGGATGTTGCGGACTGCGGGCGATAATCCGTTCCAGTGTGGAAATGACTTTCTCCGTCTCCGGCTTTGCTGTGCCGTCAGTTGACCAATAATCCCAGGGCATCGTGTTCATCAATGCTTCGGCGTAGATGGCCGCCGCATCGTCATCTTCCGGGTGGGCTGCCACGAATTTTTCCATGGCCTCGGCATAAGCGAGATCCAGAGGTTCGCGGGCGGTTGACGCGTCGCCGTTATAGCGCCTGGCCTGGGCTTCGATCAGTGCCTGTTCGAGAGGTGTGGCCGTGTCTTTCAAAGCCAAGGCGCGATTGATGGCGGCGAAGGCGGACTTGCGGTCGGCCTCGCTCATCACCGCTTTGCCCTTGCTGGTCACATTGATATTGGGACCGGTCGCCAGAGCCTCCCCCCAGAAGCACATCGCGCAACCGGGGTCGAGCCGCTGGGCCGCACGGAAGGATCGGATGCTTTCGGCGTGGTTGAAGCCAAATGCCAGCACCATGCCCTGATTGAAATAGCGATTGGCGACCTTCGAACGGGTCGAAATTTTGCGACTATAATTGCCCATGCCGTCAAATAGCGGTGCGCCGGCATTTTGGGCGATCTCGGCATCAGTCATGCTTGTAGCGGCAACAGAACCGGATTGGGCTTCTGCAGGTGCGCCGTAAGCAGTTATAGCAAGTAGCGCGACGCCTAATGTCAGATATGGTTTGCTCATATAAGCCTCCCGAAGGTCAGGTGGTGGGACTCATCAGATACGCAACATTACGTCGCGAACTATAGCGCAAATTGGTCATAATATCGAGTCTGGACGCGGAGTGGTCCCGAAAGGTCAAATCAGACGAGGCGAAAAAAGGCCTTCCCGTTATTGGATCGAAAAGGCCCTAACTTTCCAGCTCGATATCCCAGTAGAGCCAGTCGTGCCACGTATCGTGGAGGAAATTGGGCGGGAAGCCGCGGCCGTGTTCCTGCAGATGCCAGCTGGTCGGCTTGATCGGACGATTGGCGAGCTGCATATGCGCTTCCTTGGGCGTCCGGCCGCCCTTCTTGAGATTGCAAGGCAGACACGCCGTGGTAACATTCTCCCAGGTTGTGCGGCCTTGCTGGCGGCGCGGGATAACATGGTCAAAGGTCAGATTGTCGGGCGATCCGCAATATTGGCATTCAAACTTGTCGCGCAGGAACAGGTTGAAGCGGGTGAAGGCGGGATATTCGGACGGCTTGATATATTTCTTGAGCGCAATCACCGACGGGATTTTCATGTCGAGATTGGGGCTGTGGACCTCGCGCTCATAGCTTGAGACAATATCGACCCGGTCGAGAAACACCGCTTTTATCGCGGTTTGCCAAGGCCACAAGCTGAGTGGATAATAAGAAAGAGGTGTATAGTCTGCGTTGAGGACGAGCGAAGGGCAGCTTTCCGGATGCCGGAGCAAGTCGGGGTGATACATAAGTACGGTCTCCCTTGTCCTTTACTGCCCGTTCTTTATCCCTAAGAACGTGACATGACTATGACACAAAGAACAATATCCTCTTCATGACGTCAAGTCCGCAATTGAATCGAGATATTGTGGTACGTTTTGCACCGAGCCCCAATGGATTGTTGCATTTGGGGCACGCATATGCCGCCATGGTCGCCCATGATTTTGCCCGTGAGCGCGGTGGGCGGTTCCTGCTTCGAATCGAGGATATCGATAGCGCCCGCAGCCGGCCGGAATTTGTCGAGGCGATATTGGCGGACTTGCGCTGGCTCGGGCTGGCGTGGGACGGGGACGTGATTTTCCAGTCTGACCGCTTTGAAAGCTATGCCCGCGCCATCGACCGATTGAAAGCTATGGGCGTGCTCTATCGCTGTTTCTGCACCCGGAGCAGCATGAGGCTGGCGCAGGAAGCCGGTTCGCAGATCGACGGACCGGATGGTCCGATATATGCGGGCACCTGCCGTCATCTCGACCCCGATTTCGCCGCAGAACGGGCGCGAAGCGAGCCGCATAGCTGGCGGCTTGACGTTGCCAAAGCGGCCGCCATGACCGGGCCGCTCGAATGGCGGGACGAACGGCATGGCCAGCAGGTGACCTGCGGCGAGGAACTTGGCGATGTCATCATCGTGCCGAAAGACACGCCGGTTGCCTATCATCTGGCGGTGACGCTGGACGATGCGCGGGACGGGATTAGCCATGTGGTACGCGGTGACGATCTTTTTGCTTCGACCGATATTCATCGCCTGCTCCAGGCGCTGCTGGATTTGCCGACGCCGATCTACTTGCACCATCCGCTGCTGCTCGATGAAAGCGGATCAAAACTCTCGAAAAGTCGGGATTCTGCCTCTTTGTCCGTATTGCGGCAGAAGGGCCGCGACGGCTATGCGTTGTTGCAAGATTTACGTAGGGGCATCTTCCCGGTTGGAATCTCTCTTTCTAAGGCTTAAGGTGAATTTATGAGCTATGTTTTGATATTGATGATCGTCGCAGCCGCAGGTGCTGTTGTTTATGCACTGGTTCGCGGCCTGATCGCCTTTGCCAATATGGAACCGGGTGACGTCGATGCAGACGGCATCACGGCTTCGCACAAGAAGCAGAATGAGATGATGTTTGCCCGCGTCAAATATCAGGCTATCGCAATTGTGCTGGTGGTTATCTTGCTGGTTCTTGCGGGGGGTCAGAGCTAGTCCGCTCCCCCGATGGTAAAACTCAACAAGATTTACACAAAAACGGGTGACGACGGCACGACAGGCTTGGTCGACGGCTCGCGGATTGCCAAAAACAATCCGCGTATGGCGGCGATTGGTGATGTCGATGAACTGAACAGTGCCCTCGGCCTTGCGATTTGCGAAATCACCGATGGCGCGCTGGTCAAGACATTGCGGATTGTCCAGAATGATCTGTTCGATCTCGGTGCCGATCTGGCAACACCGGCAGCAGAGGGTGATGATTTCGCTCCTTCGGCCATGGTTCTCCGGGTCGTGCCGTCGCAGGTCGAGCGGCTGGAAACAGAAATTGATGCGGTCAATGCCAATCTCAATCCCCTGACCAGTTTCATCCTGCCTGGCGGGTCGAAAGCAGCTGCGGCCATTCATTGCGCGCGCGCAATGGCCCGGCGCACCGAGCGCACCTGTGTTGCCGCTGCTCAGGAAATGAGCATCAATCCGCAGGCTTTGGCCTATATCAATCGTCTTTCCGATTATTTATTCGTGCTTGGACGGGCGCTGAACAATGGCGGGGCAGACGATATTTTATGGGTACCCGGCGCGTCGCGCTAGACAGCAGTTTCCCGACGTTTTTCGAATTTTTGCAACCATCTGGCGCAAATATGCGTTGTTGACCTTATCATTGTTCGCTCTATGTTCTGGAAAGAACAAAAGCCGCCACCGGAGTAGGATTGATCGCCAGCCAACCGCAACGCCCGTTTTCGCCTTCGCCCGATACAGAGAATCTTCCCCGTTCGAGCGTTTTGCTGGAACGCTTCGGTGAAGTGAGAAGCCGTTCGGTTCTTCTCGTCGAAGATCTGAGCGATGCCGATGCAACCGCGCAATCAATGCCCGATGCGTCGCCGGCGAAATGGCATCTGGCGCATAGCAGCTGGTTTTTCGAAACCTTTCTGCTGCGCGATCATGTTGCAGACTATCGTCTGTTTGACGAAGCCTATCCCTATTTGTTCAACAGCTATTACGAAGCCGAGGGGGCCAGGCATGCGCGGCCGGAACGGGGTTTGCTTACTCGCCCGTCGCTGGCAGAGATAATGGCCTATCGTAGCCATGCCGACGAGGCGATGGCGAATGCGATGGCGGGTTTTTCGGAAGAATTGCTCGATCTGGTCGAACTCGGCCTCCATCACGAACAGCAGCATCAGGAATTGCTGCTGACCGATATCCTCCACCTTTTCTCGCGCAACCCCCTTAAACCTGCCTATTCGGACAAGATGCCGGCGCACGCGGTGGAATCCGGAGCGCTGCAATGGATTGAGGGCCGGACAGGCGTTCACCAGATCGGACATGGTGGCGCGGACTTTGCCTTTGATTGCGAAGGTCCGCGCCACGACGTGCTGCTGCATCCCCATGCGATCGCCGACCGTCCGGTGACCAACGGCGAATGGCTCGCATTTATTGAGGATGGCGGCTATCGCCAGTCCCGGCACTGGCTGTCCGATGGCTGGACCTGGGTGCAACGGGAACAGATTGATGCGCCCCTGTACTGGAACCGGTCGCCTGATCGGGGATGGACCGAATTTGGTCTGGCTGGCGATTTGCCGCTCGATCCGGTAGCACCGGTCAAGCATGTCAGCCTTTACGAAGCCGATGCCTATGCAAGCTGGGCCGGTGCACGTTTGCCGACCGAAGCGGAATGGGAAGTCGCGGCCAATGATGGCCTGCCCGGCACCGGTAGCGTGTGGGAATGGACGAGCAGCGCCTATCTGCCCTATCCCGGTTTCAAACCCGCCGATGGAGCCGTCGGCGAATATAATGGCAAATTCATGTCGGGACAGTCCGTCCTCAAGGGCGGCAGTATCGCGACGCCGCCCGGCCATATCCGGTCGAGCTACCGCAATTTTTTCTACCCTCACCAGCGCTGGCAGTATTGTGGACTGCGGCTTGCCCGAGACCTTTAACGTAAAGGACCGCCCCCATGGATATGACCACCACGCTCGTCGATCATACGTTTCACAAGGATGTCAGACGCTGTTTTGAAAAACGGACCTATGCCATTCCGGCACGCTGGCTTTATGACCGGCGCGGATCGGAACTGTTCGAGGAAATTACCGAGCTTCCCGAATATTATCCGACCCGCACGGAGACAAAGCTTCTCAAGGCAAATGGACCGGCTTTTGCAGAGGCTGTCGGGTCCAATCGCGCCGTAATCGAATTCGGGTCCGGAAGTTCGACCAAGACCCCGCATTTGTTGAAGGCGATTGATCCTGCGGCCTATGTGCCGATCGATATTAGCGGCGAGTTCCTGGAACATAGCGCTTCGCTGTTGCAGGAGGAATTTCCGGACCTGCCGATACATCCGGTCGAAGCCGATTTCATGAAGCGGGTGGAACTGCCTGCCGCGGTTGCCAACATGCCGAAGCTGGGTTTCTTTCCCGGCTCCACGATCGGCAACATGATCGCCCGCACCTCGGTCGACCTGCTCCGTTTCATGCGCGAAACATTGGGTGAGGGCGCACAACTTCTGATCGGATTTGACCGGATCAAGGACCCGGAAATATTGGTCGATGCCTATGACGACAGCGCGGGGGTAACGGCGCAATTTTCGCTCAATCTGCTCCACCGGATCAATCGCGAACTGGACGGTGATATGCCGGTCGAACAGTTTCGCCACAGGGCCGTCTGGAATGATCTTTACGCGCGGATTGAAATTTATCTCGAAGCGCAGGCCGATATGCGATTTTCAATCGACGGACATGTTCATGAGATGGTCAAGGGCCAGAAACTTCATGTCGAAAACAGCCATAAATATGGCTTGCGCGATGCCCGGCTGATGTTGCGGGCGGGGGGCTGGACACCATTGCATGAATGGAGTGACGAGCGAGATTATTTCACGCTCATGCTGGTGGAAGCGCACCCTTACAAGCACGCGCCATAAAAATTATTTGCCGGTTGCTGAAACCGTTTCCATTTTGCGATATTTTGCCCGCCAGATGGTGATCCATTCATAGGCACCCCGGCATTCATCCATCGCGCTTGCATCGATCATGCGAAATTGCTCGCCATCCCAGATATAATTCTGGGCGCTGCCGCAATCGCCGAGTCCGCGGCCTTTGCCATAGCTGCTGAGCGTCTGGTTCTGCTCATCCCAGTTGGCATTGACCAACAGGGGCAGGCCGCCTTCTCCGCCCCAGCTCGGCTGACGATCGAATTTCGCAGGCGTGAATGTCCAGCCACTGGTGGCGCGTTCGTTTTCGATATATTCGCCAATAAAGGGCGCGCTGGAAAAATTATACGCACCCGAACCGCAGGATATCAGCACCAGCGCCCGGAATTTATTGCCACGCTTGCCCAAGGGATAGGCCTGATCCTCGACCAGTCCATAGCGGTTGTTCTTGCAATCTGAACCCTCGACCAAAGCGACAAGGGCACCGGCATCCGGGACCAGTGTCGCGCTCTTCCATTGGTCGATGATAATCGTTGGAACTTCGGTGGAAGCCGGTTCAAAGTCCCGCGAACCTTTGGCAACCAGTGCGGTTTCGGTGCCCGCACGATTTTGCTTCTGGTCGATATAGCGCAACGCCGCTGCCGATCCTGCCAGCGAAATCTGGGTAATATTTTCACCCATTGGTCCCTGCACGACCAGGCGATGGCCATTGATAATCGCTGCGGCGACTTTCTTCGCGTCTTCGCCGACAATCTCGATCGGATAATCACCCGGTACGATCGGCCCGGTGTCGACCAGATCGCCATCGATGGTCATCTTGTAGCGGTCCATGTCCTTGGTTTCGAAGATCACCCGGATTTTAAAAATATCATCGCTGCTGCCGGTTCGGACAATGGAAATGGGACCATCCCACGCGTCATAATTCGCTCCGCCTTCATCCGGGACTAGGGACACTGCTTCGCAATTGCCGCCATTGTCACAGCCGACTGTCCAGTCCTTGAATGTGTGGAGGTCGCCGGGTTGTGGCACCGGTAGTGCGGCTGTTGCGGCGATTGAGGCGAATATTCCGACGATGAAACTGATAGGGGGCATAATTGCAATCTAGCCAGTTTGACCGACAATCGCTAGTGGCTTGTTGAATCATAGTGAATAGCTTGAAAGGCATGAAATGAAAGCAATCGGCATTATTGGATCGGGGCAAATGGGCGCCGGTATCGCACAGGTTTCGGCGCAGGCAGGCTATCATGTCTATCTGTCAGACGTGAGCATGGAGATTGCCGAACGCAGCAAGGCGGGCATCGCCAAGCAACTGACGCGACTGGTTGATAAGGAAAAAATTGATCAGCAGGCGGCCGACACCACCCTTGGCCGGATCGAACCGATTGTCCAGCTCGACCCGATGGCCAATGCCGATATCATCATCGAAGCTGCCACAGAGCGTGAAGACATCAAGCGGCAGATATTTGCGGCGGCTTCCGAAGTTCTGGGCCATCAGGCGATCCTGGCGAGTAACACATCATCGATTTCGATCACCCGGCTGGCCCAGTCGGTCAAGGATCCCGCGCGCTTCGTCGGTGTCCATTTCTTCAACCCGGTTCCGCTGATGGGACTGGTCGAAGTCATCCGCGGGCTGGCAACCAGCGACCAGACGGCGGTGATGGCGAGCGAATTCGCCAAAGCTGTTGGCAAGACAGCGGTGATGGCAAAGGATTCGCCCTGTTTCGTGGTCAACCGCATCCTGCTGCCGATGCTCAACGAAGCGTTTTTCGCGCTGGGAGAAGGTACGGCGTCGATGGAGGATATTGATCGCGGTGTTGAGCTTGGTCTCGGTCATCCGATGGGACCGATCACGCTGGCCGATCTGATCGGTCTCGACACATTGCTGGAAATCCTGCGCGTGCTGCAAAATGATTTCGGCGACCCTAAATATCGTCCTGCACCGATCCTGATGAAATATGTCGAGGCGGGCTGGCTCGGTCGCAAGACCGGCAAGGGCTTTTATGATTATTCGGGCGAAGTGCCAGTCCCTACGATGTAAGCGAATGACCGTTCATCCCGTTCTTTCTACGGGATGAACGGCCAGAATAAAGTTATCGTCCTGTGGCAGGCTCAGGTCGAACGGATAGAGGATGACATATTATGAGCGACGACATCAGAGACTTTAATATCGACATCCCGAAGACCGCGCTGGACGATCTCGACATTCGCCTGCGGCACGTTCGCTGGCCTGATCCGGAGCCGGTCGAGGACTGGTCGCAGGGTATTCCGCTCGAATATGTCAAAACCATCGTCGAACATTGGCGGACCAGCTATGACTGGCGGCGTTGCGAGCATGAGCTCAATCAATATAGCCATCATCTGACCAAGATTGACGGCGTCGATATCCACTTCATGCATATCCGTTCGCCGGAAGCCGATGCGCGGCCTTTGCTGATGACCCACGGCTGGCCGGGGTCGATCGTCGAGTTCATGGATGTGATCGGTCCGCTGACCGATCCCGTGGCCCATGGCGGCGAGGCAAAAGATGCCTATCATCTGGTCGTGCCATCACTGCCCGGCTACGGTTTTTCGGGCAAGCCGACCACCACCGGATGGGGCATGGAAAAAATCGCGCAGGCATGGGATGTGCTGATGACCCGGCTCGGCTATGACCGCTATTTTGCGCAGGGTGGTGACTGGGGCGGGATGGTGACGTCGGTTATCGGCGCGCAAAATCTGGGTCATTGTGCCGGAATCCATGTCAATCTCGTGGTGGTTGGGCCCCCGTCCGAAGAGATGATGACCAATCCGACGCCGGCAGAACAGGCAGCGCTGGCGCATTTTGCCGTCTACCAGTCGCAAGGCACGGGCTATGCGGAAATCCAGCGGACCCGGCCGCAGACGCTCGGCTATGGTCTGGCCGATTCCCCGGTCGGGCAGATGGCATGGATCATGGAGAAATTCCAGGGATGGGCGGAAGACGCCAAAGCGCCGGATGAAAACTTCGACTGTGATCGCCTGCTCGACAATGTCATGATCTACTGGCTCAACAACGCAGGCGCATCCTCGGCGCGACTCTACCGCGAAAGTTTCGGCGCACCCAATATCGACCCCGTCAGCATTGCATCCGGATGCAGCATATTTCCCCACGAGATCATCACCCCCTCGCGCCGCTGGGCTGAGCAACGGTTCAAGAATCTGAAATATTGGAGCGAGCCGGAAAAAGGCGGGCATTTCGCCGCGATGGAAGTGCCGGAGCTGTTTGTGCAGGAAGTGCGCGCCTGCTTTGCCGGGATGGAGCTCTAGCGGCGCGTGCTTTCCCTGATCACCCGGCGGCTGATGACGGCAATCCCGACGCTGCTGGTGATCATATTGGCTTCTTTCTTCTTGATGCGACTGGCGCCGGGCGGACCATTTGACGGCGAACGCCCGCTCGATCCCGCAACACAGGCGGCATTGCAGCAGGCCTACGGCCTGGACCGGCCGCTGTGGGAACAGGCGTGGCTCTATATTTCTCGACTGGTGCAGGGCGATTTCGGACCCTCGCTGGTCTATCGCGATTTTTCCGTCTCGGAACTGATCGCGCAGGGCCTGCCGATTTCCCTGACTCTCGGTGGGCTGGCGATAATGCTGGCGCTGATAATCGGGGTAACGGCTGGTCTTTTTGCCGCTGTGCGAGCGGGAAAGGCAGCAGACAAGATGATCATGATGCTGGCGACGGTTGCGACCGCGCTGCCGACTTTTGTCACCGGACCTGCTTTGGCGCTTTGCTTCGGTCTATGGCTTGGATTGCTGCCGGTCTCGGGGACCGGTGAAGGTGGAGCATGGCTGATCATGCCGGTCGTGGCGCTGGCGCTGCCGGTGTCGGGGGCAATCGCCAAGCTTACCCGTGCCGGACTGGCCAGCGTGCTCAAGCAGGACCATATCCGCACCGCACGGGCACGCGGCCTGTCGGAAACCAAAATCCTGTTCAAGCACGGACTGCGTCCCGCTCTGGTACCGGTTGCCAGCTATCTCGGGCCGGCGGCAGCAGGCCTGTTGACCGGGGCGGTGGTGGTCGAGACGGTCTTTGGCCTGCCCGGGCTGGGGCGTTATTTCGTTCAGGGTGCGCTCAATCGCGACTATCCGCTCGTGCTCGGTGTGGTCACGCTTTATGCGGCGCTGATCATCCTGTTCAATCTGTTTGCCGATCTGGTCTACGGCTGGCTCGATCCCCGCATGCGGGAGGGGTGAAGCGATGCTGAAACGCCATTTCCCCCTCATTCTTGTTCTGCTTATCGTGATGCTGGCGCTGGTGCTGCCGTTTCTTCTGCCCTGGACCTATGACCAGATCGACTGGGACGCCGTCCGTGCACCGGCGTTCAACGGATCGCACATATTCGGCACCGATGAAATTGGCCGAGACCGTCTGGCGCGACTGGCGGCGGGCACGCAGGTCACGTTGATGGTCGCGATCGCGGCGGCCTTGGTGTCCCTGATCGTCGGTATCGCCTGGGGCGCGACCGCCGGCTGGGTCGGCGGCCGGGTTGACGAAGCGATGATGCGTATCGTCGATGGCCTGTATGCGCTCCCGTTCATGTTCATCGTCATTCTGCTGATGGTGGTCTTCGGTCGGTCGATCTTGCTGGTCTTCGTCGGCATCGGGCTGGTCGAATGGCTGACCATGGCTCGCGTGGTCCGGGGACAGGTGATGGCGCTGAAGCAGCGGCCGTTCATTCTGGCGGCCGAGGCGGCGGGGACGCCGTCGATGGTGATCATGCTGCGTCATATATTACCGAATATCGCGGGTGTTGCGCTCGCCTATCTGATGCTGACCGTGCCACAGGTGGTGATGGTCGAGAGCTTTCTCTCCTTCCTCGGCCTGGGCGTGCAGGAACCGCTGACCTCGCTTGGCATATTGGTCAAGGAGGGTGCCGACGACATGGATATGGCGCCGCTCGGACTGCTGCTGCCCGGCGGACTGCTGGTGTTGATACTAGTATGCCTGACGATCGAGGGCGAACGGCTGAGAGACCGCTTCTCGTGAGCCTCTATGAAATCCGGAATATGGCGGTGGATATTGCCGGCAATCGACTGGTTGAAGAAGTCAGTCTGACGGTTGAAGCCGGTCGGTGTACCGCGATCATCGGGGCATCCGGTTCCGGAAAGAGCCTGACCTGCCTGACGCCCTTTGGCCTGACTCCGGGTAGCGCTTCCGGTTCGATGCTGCTCGATGGCGTTGACCTAGTCGGTGCTGACGCCGGCCAGCTGCGCGATGCACGCCGCCGGCTGACCGGATTTATTTTCCAGCAACCGCTGACGGCGCTGACACCCCATTTGACGGTGGGCGCGCAATTGCAGGAAGCGACGATGCAGGCTGGGTCGGCGCGGCCTTCGCGTCTGGAGCTGGTGCAGAAACTGGAACGTGTCGGCCTGTCCCGTCCCGACGAGCGGCTCGACCAGTTCCCGCACCGGCTATCCGGCGGGGAACGTCAGCGGGTGATGATCGCCGCTGCCATCGCCCATGATCCAAAATTGCTGATCGCCGATGAACCGACCAGCGCGCTTGATGCTTCCTTGCGCACCGAGATCATGGACCTGCTTGATGAATTGCGCGCGGAGCAGGGGCTGGGGATGCTGCTGGTCAGCCATGACCTTGCCTCGGTTGAGGGCCATGCCGATCAACTGGTGGTGATGGACAAGGGCAGGGTGGTGGAAACCGGCCCGGTCGGTGATGTCATTGCCAATCCTGCCGAAGATTATACCCGGAAGCTCATCACCGCCACGCCGCGTCTGAACGAGCCGTCGCCGAAGCTAGTGGAGCTCGGTGATGTCCTGCTCGAAACCGGAGATGTTGCTGTTGAATTTCAACGGCCCGGCTGGCGGCGCGGAACAATCTCTGCCGTCGTGGACGCAAGCATCATGGTGAGACAGGGCGAAGCCCTTGCGTTGGTTGGTGGCTCCGGTTCCGGAAAATCGACACTCGGGCGCGCTATTGCCGGTATCGGGCCGGTGACCAGGGGGGGAGTCCTGTGGCAAGGCAGCGCGCTTCCGGAGCGCCGCGCGCGCAGTCTGGAAATGCGCCGGTTGATCCAGCCCGTATTTCAGGATCCGGTCGCCAGTCTCGATCCGCAATGGCAGGTTCGCGACATCGTCACCGAACCGCTGCGCAATCTGCGGCCTGATCTGACAAGGGCCGAACGCGAGGATCTGGCGCGACGAGCGTTGTCCAATGTTGATCTGGCGGAAGATTTTCTGACCCGTATGCCCACCAGCCTGTCCGGTGGTCAGGCGCAACGGGTCGCGATAGCGCGGGCGATCATTGCGGCACCGCAACTGCTGGTGCTGGACGAGGCGACATCCGCGCTTGATCCGCTGGTCGGCGCGGAGATTCTGATGCTGCTGGCCAGACTCCAGGCAGAGAACGGGCTGAGCTTGCTATTCATTACCCATGACATCGCGGCTGCCCGCCGGCTTTGTCACCGGATCGCGGTGATGGACGAGGGGCGGATCGTTGAAACTGGCGCGATGCAGGCCGTGATCGACGATCCCCGGCACCCGGCGACGCAAAGGCTGGTCGCCGCCAGCTAATAAAAAAGGGACCACACGGTTTCCCGAGTGGCCCCTTTTTCAGCGTGACGATGTGAATTTAGAAGGATACGCCGAGAGTAAAGATAAATGCAGAGTCGGTGAAATCTTTCTGTGACGGGGAATCATCCGTGTCCGTATAGGCCACTCCCATGGTCAGATTCGGGGTGATGGCATAATCGACACCCAGCGACCAATCGACGTAATTGTTGTCCGTTCCCTGCAGGGTACTGAGAAAACTGTCGCCATCCGAATAGCCCAAATGAGCATTCAGGGTTACCGGAGTATCCGGGATGCCCGCGCTCAGGTCTGTGTAAAGATAGATATTATCGTCGTCGGCCAAAGCGCTTTGCCCGCCCCAGGCATAGGCAGCACCGACTGTGGCTTCAACTGGACCCAGAGTCGCTGAAACGGATGCATAAGGTTCAAAGAAATCGGTTGCACCACCGCCAACACCGCCGGCGTCAGGGTAGAAATAATAGAGCAGGCCAACGTCTGCGCTAATGCCGGAGGCGATTTCACCAGACCAACCGCCGTAGATGTCAAGCTCGGTACCGCCGGCAAAGTTGATCGAAGAGCCCCATGTTCCGACATAAAAGCCGCTTTCATGGCCAACGTCGATACCACCTTGAATGGCTACATCGCCGCCCGATTGAGCGACACCGCGGAAGCGATAGTCGGTTGTAACCGCTGCGTTTCCGGAAATTGTGAAAGCGCTGGCAGATTCTTCTGCATCCTGCGCGAAGGCTGGTGCAGCCGTAGAGGCCAGCAAGATGGCCGAGAGGCCGAGAACAGTTGATTTGGCTTTTCCGCCAAGGGTAATTTTATTGGACGTGCGCATGGAAATACCTTTCTCGTTAATGCGTGTCGCCCCTCCTGCTATTGTTTCAGCTGTTTTTTTATTGCGCCAGATGCCCCGAACGCGAACAGTCTTTAAACATGCACCAGAAAGCTGCTCTATATTGTTGCGCTGCACAAGATAGAACATGACAGCAAAGGTGACATAATTGTGACGTGTTGCACTTGCGCCACAAACCTGTTTCTGAACGCTTAAAATTTAGGCGAATTTGATTCAGGCTGACTAAAAAAGCGTCATTTCATCATCTATCGCATCTCGTCGGCTGCGTGATCCGGCAATGTCCCGCGTTAGCCGGGTGCGGCCGTTCCTTTTTTGGGCGCAGGCTTTTTCGTTCCGGCTTTGAGACTGACCGCTCCGCCCTCGGGCAGTGATTTGATATGAATGTCGCGCTGCGGGAAGGGGATTTCGACGCCATGTTCCTTGAACAGATCCCAGACCCGTTTCAGGATCGCTGCCTTGAAATTGCCGACGCCCGATTGCGGGTCCTTGATCCAGCAGCGGATTTCGAAATTGACACTACTGTCACCGAATTCGAGCATCCAGACCACGGGCTTGGGATGGTTGAGCACGCGCGGTACGTCGACACAGGCCTGTTTCATCAGTTCAATCGCCTGATCCATGTCGGTATTATAGGAAACGCCAACCGGAATGCTGATCCGGACATTGGGGCTGGAATAGGACCAGTTTTCCACTTCGCGTGTCATCAGATCCTCGTTCGGGATCAGATGTTCCTTGCCTGCACGGGTGAGGATGGACACCGCGCGCACACCGATCTTGTTGACCCAGCCGTACGTATCTCCGACCGCAATTACGTCCCCGGGCTTGATCGAACGGTCCATCAGCAGGATGATCCCGGCGATCAGGTTACCGATCGTCTTCTGCATGCCGAACCCGATGGCGAGGCCGAAGGCACCGGAGAAGACCGCCAGAGCCGTAAGATCGATCCCGACGATGTCGAGGCCGAGCACAAAGGCTCCGCCCAGAATAGCAACGGTGGCGAGCTTCTGGCCCAGAACCTTTTGTGCGCCATCCAGTTCGCTGTTGCCGATAATATAAGTGACCAGCTTCATCAGCACCCGCGCCACCGCGAGCATGATCACGGCGGTCATGGCCAGCGTCACAATCCAGAGCAGCGAGATCCTTCTTGAGCCGAGGCTGAAGCCGACCTTGTCCATGGCCTCCGTTATCGGTTCGATGCCGCCCACCAGTCCCGAACCGATACTGACGAAAAGAGTGAGGCCAATGACCGTGCCCAGCCAGTCCGGCATCCGGACGCCGCGGATCAGGTCATTGGCAAACAGGCCGACGGTTATCGCAATGGTCAGGGAAAAGACCACCTGGGCGATCAGATGCCAGGGATAGAAAGACAGGAAAATGCCGCACAAAATGAATGTGGTGGCACGCCGCGTCATGTCGCGGATACGGCGGCCGGCCAGTTCGCTCTCATAGCCTGCGCGGGCTTCCCACAAGTGGCGCAGTCTGGGGCCGATATATTTGCTTAGATACCAGCCGGCGGTCAGCGCAAGTGCGACCAGTACTGCAGCGATAATACCTTCAATATACTGGACGTTCTTGGGCGTGTCAGGAGCCAGACTTTCCAGATAGTTGAGGGCATTTTGGATCATGATCGTGCACTGTGATAATGTTCAAAGCCTTTGGCAAGGTCTGCTATCAAATCGTCGGGATCCTCGAGGCCGATATTTAATCGCACCAGCGGGCCCTTTCCGGTCCATTTGGTTGCCGACCGATGTTTTTCCGGATCCACCGGGAGCGCGAGGCTTTCGAAGCCACCCCAGCTGTAACCGATGCCGAACAGCGTCAGCGCATCGATGAACGCGGCACGGGACTGGTCGTCACCATCCGCCAGTTCGAACGAAAAGAGGCCGGATGATCCCTTGAAATCGCGTTTCCATATTGCATGGCCCGGACAGTCGGGCAGGGCAGGATGGAGGACGAGGCCGACCTCGGGCCGGTCCTTCAACCAATGGGCAATTTTCAGCGCGCTGGCTTCGTGCTGGCGCAGCCGGACATCCAGGGTTCTCAGGCCGCGCGCTGCGAGATAGGCGTCATCCGGCGAGACCACCTGTCCGAGCTGTTGCGCGGTGCGCCGGAGAGAAGTCCAATATTTGCTATGGGTGGTCACCGCTCCCATCATTACGTCGCTATGTCCGACGATATATTTGGTGGCAGCGGTTATCGCGATATCAACCCCATGTTCCAGCGCCGGGAAAAAGCGCGACGTTGCCCATGTATTGTCGAGCAATGTCACGATGCCCGCGTCGCGCGCCACCCTGCAGATCGCCGGGATATCCTGAACCTCGAAGGTCAGGCTGCCGGGGCTTTCCATCAATATGGCCTTTGTATTCGGGGCGAATAGTTCGGCGATATCGGCGCCCATTGTCGGATCATAATAGCGGGCTGAAATGCCCATGCGTTTCAGAAAGGCATCGGCGAAGCTGCGGCTCGGGTCATAGCTGCTGTCGGCCAGCAGGATTTCGTCGCCGGGATTCAGGACAGCGAGCAACGCGCAGGAAATGGCGGCGACGCCGGAAGGATAGAGCATGGTTCCGGCCGCGCCGGGTTCCATTTCGGTGAGCGCTTCGGCGAGTGACCATTGGGTCGGGGAGCCGCGGCGGCCATAGAAGAAACGACCGTCTGCGTTGGATTTTACGCCGTCCCGGAGATGCGCGACATTTTCGTATAAATGCGTGCTTCCCCGCCAGACAGGCGGATTGACCACGGATCCGGTCCACTCTTTCCGGCGTCCGCCGGTAACGACCTGCGTCGCAGGATTTTTTGCCCCGGAGTCGTTATCGGCCAATTATCGATCCAGCCGCAAAGGCATCTTCAGCCAGTTTCTTTCGGGGTGTCCGCGTCGGCGCCCCATTCGGCCCAGCTGCCATCATAAAGTGCGGTTTTTTCGGCTCCGGCAAGCGCCGCGGCAAAGGATATTACCGCTGCCGTCATGCCCGAACCGCAGGTCGTGATCAGGGGCTTGGAAAGATCCACGCCGGCATCGCTGAAAATTGCCTTGATCTCGTCGCTGCTCTTCCATGTGCCGTCGGCATTGAAAAAGTTGCCGTGCGGAATATTGGTTGAACCGGGAATGTGGCCGGGCGCCGTGGTGCTGCGAATATCGGGTGCTTCACCGCTGAACCGGTCGGCAGGGCGGGCGTCTACGACCTGCTCATTCTTGCTGTGCAGATTGGCGAGCATGTCCGCCTTGGAACGGACGTCCTTGTCATCTTTCCAGACAGTGAAATGGCGGTGACGCAGCGCTTCCTTGCCGGTTTCAAGCGGCCGGCCTTCGGCCTTCCACTTGGCAATGCCGCCGTCCAGCAGCGCCACTTCATGCGCACCGAAAATGGTCAGCATCCACCATGCGCGGGCTGCGCTCTTAAGTGGACTGTCATCATAGAGGACCACACGGCTGCCATCGCCCAGGCCGAGAGATTGCATGCGACTGGCAAATTTTTCAGCCGGAGGCAGCATGTTTTCGACCGGGTTGCTGGTATCGGTCAAATCGCTGAGGTCCATGAATACCGCGCCGGGGATGTGACCCGCTTCATATTCAGCGGCAGGATCGCGTCCTGCATCGGCCAAAAATTTGGTCGCGTCGACAATCCGCAAGTCAGACGCACCCAGTTCGTTGGCTAGCCAGTCGGTCGATACCAACAATTCCATAATAAACTCCTCATGCCCGCAACCATTTGCGCTACTCGCCCCGCCGTTTAGCGATTCGATTTCCAGACGTCGAGGCTATAACGCATCGCCCGCCGAATCCACCGCTTATGTTGTTTTTTTACACGGGGCACCATTGGCACTCGGCACGGTTTGCAATGCGATCCGCGCCCGTCATTCGCGGACCGGGAAAATATCACCCCGCTGCGAGCAGGCGATGGCCAAGTGGCGTAAAGCTGCGCGGGCCCATATCCAGCCGGAAAGGCGCCATTTTCTGGCGTGGTGGCTGATGTTCCTGTCCGACCAGATAGGCCACTGTCTGAAAATGCCGGAAGCCGGAGTCATCGGTATATTCGATCGAGAATTGGACCTGCGGGATGAACAAGGCCTGGGATCGGAAGGCGATCGGGCGGATGCTGGCCAAGGGGATGCGAAATTCCGCAACGATTGTCTCGGTTTCTCCCGGCTCAAGCGCCGCTATTTCTCCGAATGCGGAGTCGTCGGGGAGGGCGGGATCGCCGGTTGTCTGCTCGCCCGCCTGATCCATGGAACCAGAAACCCTGATGCCCGTCAGCGCTTCGCCGCCGTGGTTCGACAGGGTGAGTTCGAATCCCAATACGGCGTTGAACAGCGTTGCATTTGCCGCATGTGGTCGAAAGCCAATGGCAATGGCAGGCGGGGGTGAAAAAACGGCGGGGAGTGGTTTCACGCGTTGGGCGCTATCGTCCGTCGGGCTGGTTTCCACTCGATCTGCTGCTGTGGAGGTTGATTGTCCGGCGGTTGCCCGGCGTGCGCGCCAGAAAAATAACGCGCCAAGCAGAATGAAGAGCAGACCCGCGAGCAGCAGAAGATACCATTGGCTGGCCTGCTTTGCCGCTGCAGGTTCCGGTGGGGATTCCGGCAGGGATTCAGATGGAGGTGAGTCCGGAGCGATGATTGACGCAGGGGCGTCAGTGGACACGGGAGGTTGGTCTGATGCGGGTGTTGATTCTTCTATCGGTGGTTCGGGTGTCGGCGGGGAAATGTCGCGTGTGACTTGCGGGCGGGGCGGGGCCTGTTCGACGGGTTGCTGTCCTTGCCCATTCCTGTTCCCGTTGTCGGTGATGCCAGGCTCCACCGCCGGAGTGGTGGATTCCGCCGGTGCTTTGTCAGGCGCGGTTCGTGGGGCAACAACAGATGGTCTGACAAGGGGGATTTCGGCGTCAGCAGGCCCCTGCAAAACATTACCGTCTGGCGTGGTGCCGGGGGGTAGCGAATAGCTTTCCACCGATGGCCGGGATTGCGGGTTGGGGAGCGGTTCATCAACCGACGTTTGCGCCACAGCCGCAGCACACGGTAACAGCAGCAACGCTGCGCCCGTTAGAATATTCCTGAAGCGATTATGTGCGATCGACTGAAAAACAACCATGTCCCTGTGCATTCCCGGATTGATTTGCAGCCCGAAGCGCTGAACCGCCGATGAATGCAGCAGGAGTGATGACATGAGGCGCCCTGTGCACTAGATAATCTGCATGAACGATGATCCTTCCGCTCCGCCAGCACCGAAATTTCTGGGTAAAACGAGTGCCATGCCAGCCTCGCCCGAAGAGGCGATACTTGATTATGTCCCCAATCCTCGCGCTGGCGAGCTCTATCTGACGCGCTTTGCCGTACCGGAATTCACCTCGCTTTGCCCGGTGACCGGTCAGCCGGATTTTGCCCATCTGGTGATTGACTATGCGCCGGACCAGACGATCGTCGAATCGAAATCACTCAAGCTGTTTCTCGGATCGTTTCGCGATCATGCCGCCTTTCACGAAGACTGCACGGTCGGAATCGGCAAGCGGCTGTTCGACGAAATGCAGCCGAAATGGCTGCGGATCGGCGGCTATTGGTATCCGCGCGGCGGCATTCCGATTGATATATTCTGGCAATCGGGCGAACCACCCAAAGGACTTTGGTTGCCCGATCAGGGCGTTGCCGCTTATCGGGGGCGTGGCTGATGGCCCATAAATTATACGCCGCGCCGCTTTCGCTCTATTCCGGCAAGGCCCGCGCCTATCTCGACTGGAAGGGCGTGGAATATGAAGAGATCCTGAGCTCCACGGATGTCTACAAGACAATCATCGTTCCCAAGGTTGGGCGTCCCGTGATTCCGGTGATGGAAACCGAGGCGGGCGAAACGCTTCAGGATACGACACTGATCATCGACCATTTCGAAGACGAGATCGGCGGGCCTTCGGTCTATCCGGAGACGCCGAAACAGCGGCTGGTGGCCTTGCTGATGGAAGTCTTCGGTGATGAATGGCTGGTGATCCCGGCGATGCACTATCGCTGGAATTATAACGAAGAGTGGGTGTACGGAGAATTTGGCGCAACCGCAGCGCCCGATGCGAGCAGGGAAGATCAATTGGCCCTGGGTCGGGAACGCGGCGCCAGTTTCAAGGGTTTCTGTCCGGTTCTCGGTATCAATCCGCAGACCATACCGGCAATCGAAGCCAGCTATGAAGCCTTGCTCGCCGATCTCGACGCCCATTTTGCGGTCCATGATTATCTGCTGGGATCCCGGCCCTCGATCGGCGATTATGGCTTGATCGGGCCGCTATATGCCCATCTTTACCGTGATCCTGCATCGGGCGAGATCATGAAGCGTCTGGCCCCGCGCGTTGCCGCCTGGGTTGAACGGATGGTGGATGTCAAAGCGCCATTGTCCGGAGAATTTCTGCCTGATGACGAAATTCCGCAGACTCTGTTGCCGGTTCTCGAGCGGATGATGGTCGAACAAATGCCGTTTCTCCAGAACACTGCAGATATGTTAGCTAGCTGGGCCAAGGCCAATCCGGATATAGAAATTCCGCGCGCCGTCGGGATGGCGGAATTTGCCGTCGAGGGCGTGACCGGACAACGGATCGCGCCGCCGTTCAGTCTGTGGATGCTGCAGCGGCCGCTGGACTATTATCGGGACTTGCCTGATGCCGACAAACTGGCGGTGGATGAATTTTTATCGACGATTGACGGCGCATCAGCGTTTCGGAATTTCACGGTGGGACGGCGACTGGCGTTCAAAAACTTCAAGCTTGGCCTGGCCTGATTTGACGATCTGCTCCCGGATTCTGGAGCATGAATCTAGTTTGCCCTATCAATCGGCCTCCGCTAATCTTATATATTGATGATATGAACAGCATTTCACATCATCACAGCATTGCCATCGAGGCGTCTGACATTGATTTCATGGGACATGTAAACAATGCCAATTATCTGACGTGGGTGCAGGAAGCTGTGGTCGCGCATTGGCAGAAATTTGCGCCTTCCGAAGCGGTCGCTGATCATCTTTGGGTGGCTCTGAAACACGAGATAACCTACCGGAAACCGGCGTTCCTCGACGATGACGTGATCGCCGAAGTCTTGCTCGAAAAAGTACATGGTGCGCGGGCCTTCTACAGCACGGTCATTCGCCGCGGCGAAGAGGTGCTTGCCGAAGTACAGTCGAGCTGGTGCTGCATCGATGCCGACACCTTGCGCCCGACTCGCCTGGCAAAAGATATTGTCGCGCGATTTTTCGGCAGCAAGGAATAGCTAGTTTGCTGCGCTTCTGAAGCGCAGCATGATAGCGGTTATCGCATCAATCCGCCGATCAGGTTGCGCACGAAGCGTCCGGCAACCGGTCCCGCAAGGTCGGTAACGACCGAACCGACCGCCGAAGTCACGCCTGATCGCATCGGGTCCGCCCGCGATTTCTTCCCCAACATGGTCGAGGCAGCCATGCCTGCTGCGGAACCCATCGCGACCTTGGTCCCGCGGCTGAAGGCCTTTTCCCAAATGCTTTTGCTCTTGCGTGAGCGCTTGCCGACTTCGGCTTCGCCCTTTTCCGCGACTTCCTTTGCCGTTTCCGTGGCGTCGATCACCTTCTGCGCCAATATTTCCTCGGCGCTGTGGCGGTCGACCTCTTCGTCATATTTGCCTTCATAGGGCGAGATCGAATTGATGATCGCGCGTTCCTTGACGGTGACTGGCCCGAGACGGGAGCGCGGTGGCTTGATCAGGGTCCTCTCGACCACTGATGGAGCGCCATCTTCCAGCAGGGTCGAGACAAGCGCTTCGCCGACGCGCAATTCGGTGATCGCCTGCTCGACATCAAGATCGGGGTTGATCCGGAAGGTGTCCGCCGCAGCCTTGATCGCTTTCTTGTCACGCGGGGTAAAGGCGCGCAGGGCATGCTGCACGCGATTGCCGAGCTGGCCAGCAATTTCCTGGGGAATGTCGACCGGGTTCTGGGTAACGAAATAGACGCCAACGCCTTTCGACCGGATCAGGCGCACGACTTGCTCGATCTTGTCTTCCAGCGCCTTGGGGGCGTCGTCGAACAGCAGATGCGCTTCGTCAAAGAAGAAGACCAGCTTCGGTTTGGTCGGATCGCCGACTTCCGGCAGGGTCTCGAACAATTCGGCGAGCAGCCAGAGCAGGAATGTCGCGTAAAGTTTCGGGCTGCGCATCAGCTGATCAGCGGCGAGTATGTTGATATAGCCGCGACCCTGATCATCGCATTTGATGAAATCATCGATCTCGAGCGCCGGTTCGCCAAAAAACTGGCCCGCACCCTGGCTGTCGAGTTGCAGCAACTGGCGCTGGATCGCGCCAACGCTGGCCTTGCTGACATTGCCATATTTGGCGGAAAGCTGCTTTGCATTTTCTGCGGTATAGGCGAGCATCGACTGCAGGTCGTCCAGGTTCAGCAGCAGCAAGCCTTCTTCATCGGCAAAGCGGAACACGATGTTGAGCACGCCTTCCTGGGTGTCGTTCAAATCCATCAGCCGCGCCAGCAGCAGCGGACCCATTTCCGTGATCGTCGTCCGGATCGGATGGCCCTGTTTGCCGTACAGGTCCCAGAATATTGCCGGATTGTCGGAATAGGCATAATCGCTCATGCCCAGTTCGGCGGCGCGTTCCTCCAGCTTGTCGGCATGTTTGAATTGCGACGAGCCGGCCATGGAAACCCCGGAGAGATCGCCTTTGACGTCGGCGACAAAGACCGGCACGCCATTGGCGGAGAAGCTTTCGGCCAACCCTTGCAGGGTGACCGTTTTACCCGTGCCGGTGGCGCCAGCGATCAGGCCGTGGCGGTTCGCACGGGAGAGATTGAGGCTTTGCCGTTGGCCGCCGCCCAGTCCGAGAAAAATTTCAGTTGCATCGGCCATTGGCGGATTCCCTCAATTGTTTTGCAAAGCTGCGCCCAGCTTGACGCAAAAAAAAGGCCGGCGTCAAGCACCGGCCTTTTTCTGTTACATATGTTTATACGCGTTTAGCTGTCCTGAAGACGAACCGCGACAAACAGCGGATCGCGTGCACCGCGACGAACCTGCAGCAGCACGGCTTCGCGGTTCGCGCGCTTCGCGCTGGTGATCGCCTTGTCCAGATCAGCGGCGCTGGTGACCGGCTGCCGGTTGACGCTGGTGATCAGGTAACCCCGCCGGATACCTTTTTGAGCGGCATCGCTGTTGGGATTGACGGTCGACACGACGACGCCTTTTTGCGTCGACGGAACGCCGATCTGACGTGCAATCGCCGGCGTCAGATCAACGACTGACAAGCCGAGAGCATCGGCTGTTGCCTGTGCGCTGGCGCCATTGTCGTCCTGACCCATGGCGTTGTCTTCCGCATCCGGATCGAATGTATTGCCCGCGAGTTCCTCTTCAGTAGGCCGTTTGCCAAGCTTCGCCGTGACTTTCACGGTCTTGCCGCCGCGGACCAGTTCGATCGGAACTTCCGTTCCGATAGGCAGGTTGGCCACCAGATAGGACAAGGTCTGATCCGGGGTAACGCTCTTGCCGTTGACCTTGGTGATCACGTCGCCCGCCTGGATGCCGGCTTTTTGTGCGGCTTCGCCCGGTTCCACCCGTTGGACAAATTCACCCCGGTTTTTCTCCAGACCAAGCGATTCTGCGAGATCTTCGGAAAGTGCGCTGATCTGGACGCCAAGATAACCGCGCTCGATCGCTTGCCCGCTTTTCAGCTTTTCGACGATTGGCGCGGCAACTTCCGCGGGGATTGCAAAGCCGATACCGACATTGCCGCCGGTTGGCGAAATGATCGCATTGTTGATACCGATGACATTGCCATTGAGATCAAACATTGGCCCGCCGCTATTGCCGCGATTTATCGACGCGTCGGTTTGCAGGAAGCTGTCATAGGCACCCGATCCGGTTCGCC
This sequence comes from uncultured Sphingorhabdus sp., assembly GCA_905479715.1. Lineage (GTDB taxonomy): Bacteria > Pseudomonadota > Alphaproteobacteria > Sphingomonadales > Sphingomonadaceae > Parasphingorhabdus. Next base: position 682 of record CAJQNR010000112.1, on the reverse strand, counting down.
GGTGAATGGCCGACAAGATACCGGTGGTTACGGTTCCGCCCAGACCAAAAGGATTGCCGATCGCAATCACCCAGTCGCCGACCCGCGCGCTGTTGCTGTCACCGAATTTGACGAAAGGCATGGGCTTGTTTGCCTTGATCTTGAGAACGGCAATATCCGATGCCGCATCGCGACCGATGAGCTCCGCCTCATATTCGGTGCGATCCGGCATGATCACCGTGATCGATTCGATGGTTGCATTGCGGTCACCCGGCGCAACCACATGGTTGTTGGTGACAACATAACCGTCGGCCGAAATGATGAAGCCGGATCCCAGAGATTGTGCCTCGCGGGTCTGTGTACCACCGCTGCCGCCCTGGCGATTGCCAAACAGACCGTCAAAAGGCGTCCCGGCAAAGGGATTGCTGGTGTTCACCCGCACGCGCTGGGTGGTGGATATATTGACCACCGCAGGCTGCAATTGTTCGGTCAGGTCGGCAAAGCTCATTGGCGCACCCGCGCGTGGTACGACATTGCGCATGACCGAGCTGTCATTGGCTGCGGTTTGTGCCCCTGCCGGACCGATCCCGGTCAGGGTGGCTGCACTGCCGGCCAAAAGCAAAGCTGCTGAAATTCCGTAAGCGTAACGCACTGATATGTTCCTCTCAAAATTCTGGCGGGAAAAACGGATATATGCTGCCAA
>CAJQNR010000111.1 GCA_905479715.1 uncultured Sphingorhabdus sp. | reverse complement strand
GCGCTTTCCCGGTAATCAGCAATATTGCGCGATGGCCTGCCGCGATGCTCAGTTCCAGTGCACTGTCGAGCCGCCCATGCGCCGACGACAGGGTGTAACCATGCAGGTCGACGGTGACGTCGGGCTGTACCATGCCCTTGGCCAAGCGGCGGTCCCATCCCCCATCAAGCCCGTGCCGGGTGGGCACCGGCTTTTGGTCGCGCAGCGGTACAGCCTTGCTGGGCTGGCCACCAAAATGTTCGGCTGTGATTGGTCCGGCATCCTGCACCCGCTTCTTGGCGACAGGAAGCGATTCGACGCGCTTCACCCGCCCCTGATCAAGCGGCTTCACCGTCTCGATAAATTTCTGCCAGAGCGCCTTTTCTCCGGCGGTTAGGGGCCGGTCGGACATGGCTTATTGGCCCAAAGCAGGCTGGGATGCAGAAAGCCGGGAAAAAGTGCCTTTGGGCAGGAAGATCAGCGCCTGACCCCGCGAAGACATGCCGCCAGCGATTTGTGCCGCCTCTTCCCCGGCACCCCAGAAGGTATCGAAACGGTTGGGGCCCTTGATCGCCCCCCCGCTGTCCTGTGCTACCCAGAGCCCGTCGGCAATATCATGTTCCATGTCGAGATAGACCGGTGCGCCCAATGGGACGAACATCCGGTCAGCCGCAACGGAGGTCCGCGCGACGACAGGGTGACCCATCGCTCCCAGAGGCCCCGGACCGGTCAGTTCCTGAAAGAATACATAGCTTTCATTCTCGCGCATGATCCGCATCCCTTCTTCGGGATGGGCGCGCAGCCATTCGACGATGCCCTGCATATTGGTCTTGCCATCGGCGAGCAGACCGCGTTCACGCATCACCCGTCCGATACCGGTATAGTCCCGGCCATTCTGTCCCGCATAGCCGATCCGCATGATCGAACCGTCGGGAAGCGCCAGACGTCCGCTGCCTTGTATCTGCAGAAAGAACAGGTCGATATAATCCTGCGCCCAGGCGATCTCGAGCCCCTGGCCAGCGAGCGCACCGTCGTCGATCGCGGCCCGGTCTTCAAAGGGCACCAATTTGGTACCGTCCACCTTGCCCCGGACGCGCTTGTCTTTCAGCTCTTCGGAAAACAGGCCGAGATCGACATCGATCAGATTGGCAGGGCGACGGTAAATCGGCACGGGATATTGGGCGTTTTTGAACCGGGATCCCCGAATCTGGGGTTCAAAATAGCCGGTTGCGAAAGCCGCTCCATCGCCGACCTGCACCGTTTCAAAATAGGAAGTGAAAAAGCGGACGGCATCATTGTCCGGCCAGCCTCTGGCGGCCTCGCACGACAATTGCCAGTCGGCACCGTTGGTCAGTCCGCTATTATCCTCACGCCGGACGAGTGACGGACAACTGGTACGAAAGGATCGCAGGGCCGATACCGCTTTGGATTCTGAAAGGTTGAGTGTGGCAATATCCGGTCCCGCAGCAATCCCGGTCCCCAGGGCCCGGGTCGTGTCTTCACCGATTTTTACCAGTTGCGCAGAATCGGTCGGCCGGAGCCTCTGGTTGACATTGCCCGTCGTGGCCGGCTGGCGAACGGGAAAATTGGAGCTATTGCCGGATGGGACCTCGCTCTCCTGCTGGGCGGAAGCGCCTTGCACGGCCCCTTGCGGAATGATCGACATCGAACAGGCGCTGATCAGCGTCATAGCGCCGAAAAGCGTCCCGATTTTCATGATAATATTCCTTGACGACCGAGGATCAGGCCTCATCGGTCTCGTCGAGCAGCCAGTTTGGATCGGCACTCGAAAGGTCCCGCTTAAAGGTCCAGACATCATGGGTTTCGGCAGCATCGGATAGCGATCCGGCAATCAGCTTGCCTTTCTTGTCTTTCACCACTGCGGCAATATCTGCGTCAAATTGTACCGTAATACGTGCCACGGGACGCCGGTATTCCGCTTCGGAAATGCGTGCATTGTCGATTCGCACCAACTGGTTTTCCAGCACTTCACCGCGCTTTTCCCGGGCGTCGATAACCTCCACGAAGCTCTCGTAGACATCATCATCACACAACAGTTTCAATTCTTCCTTGTCGCCCTTCCAGAAAGCTTCGAGCACCATGGCATAGGCCGCTTGTGCCCCTTCGATGAAACGACCGACATCGAAATTGCGGTCAGCACTCAGAATCTCGCGCATTCCGGCTTCGGCGCTACTGTCATAGACCATAGTCGGCGTTCCGGCATGCGCGGGAGCGATATCGGGAACATGCGGCTTGGCATCTTCCAGCGGCCGGCGCTCATTTGCTCGCGGTTCCATGCCCCGCGGCATATGTTCCTGCTCATGGCCAGTACGTTTGCCCAGCACAGAGTATAGCCGCAAGCCGAGGAAAGCCGCTACCATTGCCAATAATACGATTTCGATGGTCACTTCACAATCCAATCTTTCCTGTTGCCCTATACATAGGCAGAAAAAGGGCCGGTTTCAAACGGCATTAAAGAAAAAAGCAGCAATGCTGCAATCAGCCACCATCTTCTACCGGTCAATTTGTTAACCAGCGCTGACAAATTCACCCTCTTTGCCCGGCTCTCCCGTTCCGGTTTACTCTTTCATTGCCCTCGGTTCCGTCCCCTGCTAGGCGCGCTGCGAAACCGTGGCGCAATATGCGTCAAAAGACATATTTGACCGATTTTCCGAAAGGACAGAGCCGATGGCTGATGAGAATGACAAAAACGAATCCGGCACGAATCCCTCTGGAAACGTGACGACTCCCGATCCGCTTGCCAATGGCGCAGATACCCAGCCGCAAATTGGCGTGATCTCGCAATATGTGAAGGATCTTTCTGTCGAAAATCCGAACGCACCGGATGTTTACCAGTGGAACGCACAGCCGCAAATTGATGTGCAGTTCAATATCGGTTCGTCCAACGTCTCGGATGAGGTTCATGAAGTTGAACTGAAAATCGACGTCACCGCGAAAGCGGACGAAGGCGTCGCCTTCGCCATTGAACTGCTCTATTGTGGTCTCTTCGGACTTCGCAATGTGACCGAAGAGCAGGCCCATCCTTTCCTTTTCGCCGAAGCACCACGGCTGCTGTTCCCCTTCGCCCGGGCAATCATTTCCGATGCCGTGCGCGATGCGGGATTCCAGCCGCTGTTGCTGGAACCGATTGATTTCACCGCGCTCTATTTGCAACAGCGCGAGCAGATGGCGGCGCAGCAGGCGGGTGAACAACCGGTTGGCAACGCTTAAACCTCCTTGCTAGGACAGCGGGCATGAACCTGCTGAAATCTACCGGAACAATCGCCGGACTGACGCTGGTCAGCCGCGTTTTCGGTTTCGTCCGCGACATCTTGCTTGCCCGGATATTGGGCGCAGGTGCTGCGGCGGACGCCTGGCAACTGGCGTTTCAGCTCCCCAATATTTTCCGGCGTCTGTTCGCGGAAGGGGCATTTTCTGCGGCTTTTGTCCCCTTGTTCAACCGCAAGATGGAAGAGGATGAAGAGCGCACCGCAGCGCAGAATTTCGCAATCGACGTGCTCTCGGTTTTCGTCCCCCTGTTGCTGATCTTTACCGCAATCATGATGATTGCGATGCCCGGGCTTCTCTGGCTGATTGATGATTTCGGACGTGGCGGACGATCAAACGGTTTCTCGCTTGCGCTGGCGCGTATCACCTTCCCCTATCTCGGCCTGATCAGCGTCACGACCCTTTTTGCGGCGATCCTCAATTCGCTCAGCCGTTTCGCGGCGGCAGCGGCTGCGCCGATCATGCTCAATATTTGCATGATCGCGGCATTGCTTGCTTCATATCTCATCAGTGGAGGAAATGATCCGCACCAGACAGCCTATTTTCTTGCCATTGCCGTTGCCTTGGCCGGACTGGTCCAGATGCTCTGGCTCTATTACTGGGCGCGGAAGACCGGATTTCGGTTTCCGCTGAGAATGCCCCGGTTCAACGCGGACGTAAAGGAATTGGGCGTGCTCATCCTTCCGGCCGTGTTCGGTGCCGGGATCTACCAGATCAGTCGTTTCATCGACCTGTTTTTTCTCGGACGCCTGCCGGAAGGTTCCTTCGTTTACCTGGCCATGGCGGATCGCCTGAATCAGTTGCCTCTGGGAATTATCGGCATTGCGCTGGGAACCGCCATATTGCCTGCCCTGTCCCGATTTATCGCGAAAGATGATCTCGGCGGTGCCCAGCGTTTGCAAAGCAATGCGGTCGAACTGGCCATGCTGATAACCATACCGGCAGCCATCGCTCTGTTTTTCGCAGCGGGACCGCTTGTCACATCCTTCTATGTTGGTGGCAATTTCACGCCGGAAGATGGAAAAACCACCGCCACTGTCGTCGCCGCATTGGTGGTTGGCTTGCCCGCCTATGTGCTGGTGAAAGTTCTGATTCCCGGATTTTTCGCGCGAAAAGATACCAAGACGCCGGTCTATACCGCTGGCATATCCCTGCTCATCAACATCGCACTCAATCTGCTGCTGATCCCTCTATATGGCATCAAGGGCCTCGCCTTCGCCGGAGCTGTCGCCGCATGGTGCAATTGCGCGATGCTTTACACCATGCTGCATCTTCGCGGCCATTTTCATCTCGAATGGGCGCTGTTGCTGCGCATCGGACGGATCACGGCGTCCGCTGCAGGCATGGCGGCGGTGCTGATTTATGCCGCCCCGATTGGTGCGGGACTTTATGATGGCACGATCTGGCAACGGGTGGGATCAATCGCCGCTCTGGTCACCGTCGGCGGGTTGGTTTATGCCGCTCTCGCCTGGCTGACAGGCGCAGTCGATCGTGACAAGATCAACATGCTGACCAAAAAGAAAGCGGCGGAAGAAGCTGCAAACGAAGGAAGTGTATAACATGCGGACGGTATCGGGCATCCAGCCTACGGGGAATCTCCATCTCGGAAATTATCTGGGCGCGATCAAGAACTGGGTGAGAATGCAGGAAGAGAGTGAATGCCTGTTCTTTCTTGCCGATCTTCACGCCATCACCGTCCACAACGACCCGGCTGAACTGACCACCAATTGCCGCGAAATGGTTGCCGCACTGGTTGCTGCCGGCGTTGACCCGGACAAATCCATTCTGTTCAATCAGGCCCGCGTACCGGCGCACGCCGAACTGGCATGGCTGCTGATTTGCAACACCCCAATGGGCTGGCTCGACCGGATGACCCAGTTCAAGGAAAAATCGGGCAAGCACAAACAGAGATCCTCGCTGGGTCTGCTGGCTTATCCGGTGCTGCAAGCCGCAGATGTCCTGCTCTATCAGGCGACCCATGTTCCGGTCGGTGATGACCAGCGACAGCATCTCGAACTGGCCCGTGACATTGCGACAAAGTTCAACAGTGATACCGGTACCGAAACCTTTATTCTGCCGGAACCGTTTTTCGGTAAAACAGCGGCCCGGATCATGAGCCTGCGTGACGGCAATGCGAAAATGAGCAAATCGGACCCGTCCGATCTCAGCCGGATCAACATGACCGACGATGACGAGACGATTGCACGGAAATTCAAGAAGGCAAAGACCGATCCGGAACCGCTGCCCGACAATATCGATGATCTGGCCGAACGGCCGGAAGCGAGAAATCTGATCGGCATCTATGCAGCGTTGGCAGATCTCTCTCAAGAGGCCGTACTTGCTGAATATGCCGGCAAGGGCTTTGGCGATTTCAAGCCGGCGCTGGCCGATCTGGCGGTGAGCAAATTGTCACCAATCCGCCAGCGGTTCGAGGAATTGCGCAAGGACGAGACCGCGATTGACGCAATTTTACGCAATGGCTCGGAAAAAGCCTCTGCATTGGCACGGCCAACGGCGGAAGCCGCTTATGCCGCGCTGGGGCTGCTGCGAAACTAGACCGTCATGCTTCGGCTCCGGCCTGTCTCCGGCGCAATAGACTTGCCTGCATCACCATTTTCGGTAAATGCTAGACCATGGATATTATCTCAATACGCGGCGGCAACCGCCTGTCCGGCACGATCCCGATTTCGGGAGCCAAGAATAGCGCCCTGACCCTGCTGCCTTGCGCGCTGCTGACCGAAGAACCGGTCACCTTGCGCAACTTGCCACGGCTGGCCGATGTCGACAGTTTCGGCCATTTGCTCAACCAGCTCGGCGTTTCCACGACCATCGAAGGCGCAAGACCGGAAGATTTCGGCCGGGTGATGACGCTCAAGGCCGGCCGGATCACCTCGACCGAAGCCCCTTATGACATTGTCCGCAAAATGCGCGCCTCCATTCTGGTTCTTGGCCCGCTGCTCGCCCGCGCCGGCGAATGCCGGGTCTCGCTGCCTGGCGGCTGCGCCATCGGCAATCGTCCGATTGATCTGCACCTCAAGGCGATCGAAGCACTCGGGGCAACAATTGAAACCACTAGCGGCTATGTGATTGCACGCGTGCCGGACGGCGGCTTGCCGGGCGGTGATTTCACCTTCCCGGTCGTATCGGTCGGGGCAACGGAAAATGCGTTGATGGCAGCGGTGCTGGCGAATGGCACCAGCATACTCAAAAATGCCGCGCGGGAACCGGAAATTGTCGATCTGTGCAACATGCTGGTCGCCATGGGCGCAGAGATTGAAGGCATAGGCTCCTCGACATTGACCATCCATGGCGTTGATCGCCTGCATGGCTGCACCTATCGCGTGATGTCGGACCGGATCGAAGCGGGCAGCTATGCCTGCGCGGTCGGCATAGCCGGCGGCGAAGTCGATCTGCTGGCTGCCAAGGCTGACGAAATGGAAGCCACGCTCGACGCGCTGCGCCACGCCGGTCTGCAAATCGATATCCATGCCAAAGGGATCAAGGTTTCTTCCGACGGCAAGCTCAAACCACTGACCCTGTCCACCGCCCCTTATCCCGGTCTCGCCACCGATATGCAGGCGCAGCTGATGGCAATGCTCTGTCTCGCCGATGGCGCCAGCGTATTGACCGAAACAATTTTCGAGAATCGCTATATGCATGTGCCCGAACTCAACCGGATGGGCGCGGATATCGAGACCAAGGGCCGCACCGCCGTGGTTCGCGGCGTCACAAAACTGACCGGCGCACCGGTTATGGCCACCGATCTGCGCGCCTCGATGAGTCTGGCAATAGCCGGACTGGCAGCGGAAGGCGAAACCAGGCTGCAACGCATCTACCATCTTGATCGTGGTTATGAACGGCTGGAAGAAAAACTCGCCGCCGTCGGTGCCGATATTGAAAGAATCGGCGGCGACTGATCACTCCCCGCTAGCACTTATGGCAGCTTGTCATTGCGCCGTTTTTGCCGTGTAGTCTCTCCATAATGAGGAGAGGATGAGTCCATGTTTACAGGACCGATGGAAGACCGGTTAGCCATCAGGGAATTGCACGACGCCTATTGCGATGCCGTACTGCGCAGGGATCCCGACGACTGGGGAGCTCTGTGGACGGAGGATGCCGTCTGGTCGCTGATGGGAACCGAGGTCGTCGGACGCGAAAATATCGTCAATCTCTGGAACGGCGCGATGAGCCAGTTCGATGCAGTCAGTTTTCTGGGTATCCCTGCCTCGCTGGACGTTACAGGCGATGCCGCCACAGGCCGCTATCAGACTCATGAAATTTTGGTCGAGAACGGCGAGCCACGCGTTGCCGGCGGTCGCTATGATGATGAATTTGTCAAAGTCGATGGCCAGTGGCTTTACAGCAAACGCATATTTGTCGTCGTCGCACAATTTGGTGGCAACAAGCTTTAGGAGAATTTGAAGCATGGCCAAAATTTTGATTGCAGCTCATATCGATGTCGACCCGACCAGACGGGAAGAATGTCTGAAGAAGGCACAACCCTATATCGACGGCGCACTGACGCAGGAAGGTTGTCTCAATTATAGCTGGGCCGCCGACATGCACAATCCGTCGCGTATCGAAGTGTTTGAAGAATGGACCGACGAAGACGCCCTCGCCCAGCATTTTGAGGATGTCCATTATGCCAACATGCTTGCCCATATCGGTAGTTTTGGCCTGATCAATGCGGTCAGCGCCAAATATCGGGTCGATGCCGAAGGGCCGGTTTATAATGCCGAGGGCAAACCCACGCCATCTTTTGACTAATATAAGCAGGAACCTGTCATGAACGAAGCCGTGTCAAAATCACTTTTTCAACCGGACATTCTGGTTGATCCCTTCGAATTTTATGAGGAGAAGCGCGCGAAGAGCCCGATCTTTTTTGACGAGGCGAGCGGCACCTATGTGGTGTTGGACTATGATCTGATCGCGGAAGCCGTCGGTCGACTCGATGATTTTTCCAACAATTTCAACGCACTACTCTCCGGCGGAAAATCCGAAGAAGAGCTTAAAAATGACGAGGAATTGCAGGCGATACAGGCAAAGGGCTGGCCACAGGTCGATACGCTGCTGACCGCAGATCAACCGCGTCACACAAGATTCCGCACACTCGTCAACCTGGCCTTCTCCATGCCCAAGGTGAACAAGCTCGAAGACAGTATCCGGGCTATGTCGAACGAGCTGATCGACGGCTTTATCGACAAGGGCGAATGCGAATTTGTCGAGGATTATGCGATCCCGATGCCGGTCAAAACAATTGCTGGCCAACTGGGTCTTGATGTCGCCGACGCGGATACGATCAAGCGCTGGACCAATGCCTTTGTCGACCGTCTGTCGGGCATGATGACGCGCGAGCGACAGCTGGAAACCGAACGTGAGGTGGTCGAATATCAGCACGCGCTGAAGGCCAATATGGACGAACGGCGCAAGGAAGCGAAAAACGATATTCTCTCCGATCTGGTCAACGCCCGGGTTGATGGTGAACGGCCGCTCGATGATGCAGAGTCCCTGTCGATTGTCCAGCAACTGATGGTCGCCGGCAATGAAACCACCACCGCGGCGCTGGCGGAGGGCATGCGGCTGTTCGCCACCAACCCGGACCAATATAAGAAGATTCAGGATGATCCTTCGCTAATCCCCAATGCGGTGGAAGAAGTGCTCCGCATGTCGAGCGGCTCATCCGGTATCTGGCGGGTCATGCACCGCGATGCCGAACTCGGCGGGGTAATGTTGCCCAAGGGGGCGATGGTGATGATGCGCTATCACGCTGCCAATCGCGATCCCAAACAGTTTGAAAACCCGAATGAATTTCAGGTCGATCGCAAGAATGCCCGCACCCACCTCGCTTTTGGCCGGGGCATCCACATGTGCGTCGGCAACATGCTGTCGCGCAAGGAATTGACCGTGTCCTTCCAGCAATTCGCGAAACGCATGGACAATATACGGATCAAGGAAGGCGCGAAACTCAACTATCCGCCCAACATGATGCTGCGGGGACTGGCCAATCTGCCGATCCTGTTCGACAAGAAATAGGCCAAAAAGACAGGATTATTTGATGGGCATGATGGACGGAAAAGTCGCGCTGATTTCGGGTGGCGCAGAGGGCATCGGCGGCACAGCCGGACAGCGCGTTGTCGAGGAAGGCGGCTCGGTGATGCTGGCTGATATCCAGATCGACAAGGCGAGAGAGCTGGCAGCGTCGCTGGGCGAACGCGCCGATGCGGTCGAACTCGACGTGCGCAACCTCGATCAGTGGAAAGCGGCTGTCGACGCCACAAAAAAGCGCTTTGGCAAGATGACCACCCTGTTTAACGTCGCGGGTATTTCCGAGCCGGGCTCGGTGGACGAGGTTGATCTGGATAGCTGGAACCGGACCATCGATATCAACATGCAGGGTACCTTTTACGGCTGCCGTGTCGGCCTGCCCGCGATTCTCGAAAGCGGCGAGGACGGCGCGATCGTCAATATCGGTTCGATGCTTGCCATGCGTCCGGGCGCGCAATTTGCAGCCTATTGTGCCAGCAAGGCAGCGGTCACATCGCTCAGCAAATCGCTTGCCCTCCACTGCGCTGCCGAAAAATATCCGGTGCGGGTCAATACCGTGCATCCCGGTGCAATCGACACGCCAATGTACCAGCGCTATCTCGCCGCCTATCCCGGGCCACATGATGAAGCGGTCGAACTATTCAACCGCAATCATCCGATCAACCGGGTTGGTCAGGCGGTCGAAGTCGCCAATGCGATGATTTGGCTGGCGAGCGATCTGAGCAGCTTCACCACCGCCAATGACATCACCGTCGACGGCGGCGGCAGCTACCGCGAATAAGCAGGCAAAAAAAAGGTGGCCGGAGCGGGCCACCTTTCATTACCGGACGGGGTGAAATGCGATGCCCGGGGTTATCTTGTAAGATTTCTCGGATCTAGCGTCCGTTGCTCGCGACGATATCGACAACGGTTCCGCCACCCGAACGCTTGTTGAGCGTGATTACATAGGCGCTATCGTCATCGCCTCTCGTGCCGCCGAGAACATGTTCGCTGCCGCGCAACAGATATTCCGCGTCAAACCCGCCGCGCTTGGCCTGGGTATAATAGAAATCGACCACGCTCTTGATTGGCGAGGCTGTCGTGAAGCTGACCACGCGAATGTCGCACAGACCACCTTCAACACCGGCGGCTTCCTGCACATTGGCTTTGGGATAGACCGGGAATTCGGGCGGCATCCGGTTGGCCCAGCCCATGTCGTAGCTCAATTTCTGATTGCACGTGCCCTTGCCGCGCTTTGCACTTTGCTGCTCCGCTTTCGCGCCCAGGGTCATACCTTCGCTGCCGGCGCAGCTGGTGCATTCATCATCCGACGTCATCGGCCGTGGCTTTGGCGCGCTCAGCATTTTTCCGCCCAGTGCAACTGCATCCCCTGCATAGGTTGCTCCCGGTGGCACCGAACCATCGGCCGGACCATTGGCACCACGAATGGCGTTGCGGTTGGCCTGATCGGTGAGATCGGGATCGACCAATATGGCATCTTCCAGCGCGTCATTCATCGCCGGGTCCGAGGTCAGATTGTCATCCAGCTTTGCCAGTTCTTCTTCACTGGCTTCCTTGCTGCCACAGGCGGAAAGCGTCAGAGGCAGCGCAAAAGCTGCTGCGGACAGCCATAGGGAACGGGATAGGTTAGACATGCGATTTGCTCCTGAATTTGGGGAACAAATGCATCAAAAAGCGTTAATATTCCGTTAGGGAATTTGGTTAATCCGGTGACTTGTTGTTAACCTTGTGTCCCATTTCGGGATTTTAGCCGAACGTATCCGGCCCATCCACTTCGCCGAACCGGATCAGACGGGAGGTCAGCACAGCCGCCTGGCGATTGACCACCGCTTTTTTATATTCGGGATCCGTGACCATTTCCAGGAACGCGCCGCTGTTCGGATAAAAGGCGATGAAAGACGAATCCCACTGCTTGTCATCCGGCCCGGTCACCATGCACTCCATTTTCCCCCGCCAGATGATGGTGCCGCCGACCCGCTGAAAAATCGGTCCGCTGGTCCTGCCATATTCTTCATAGGCCCGCGCGCCGCTCCATCCCTTGCCGGCATTGGGATGGTCCGCAGGATATTGCGCGATGTCGCGAAAACGCAGCAGATTGAGCATGTTGATCGGTACATCGCGCGGCAGCGCCTTGAATGCGTCAAAGCTTTCCCTTGTGGGATCAATATAACGATCTTCTGCCATGGCCTGCTCTCCTATAGGAACTGCTTTCTGTTCTCCAGCCACTGTTCGCGGGATTGTCCCCAGTCGTCAACCCGTGCTTCCTGATAGGGAGCCGGCAGCTTCGTCGGCCCGCGATTGGTTGACCCCACCCGCTCGGCCAATTTGATCGACGCAAGATTCTCCGGATCAATCGTGTGGCAGATATCACTCCAGCCAAGCGTATCGACGGCATAGTTCATGCTCGCCACGGCCGCTTCCAGCGCATAGCCCTGGCCTGCATATTCCGGCGCGACGCCCCAGCCCACTTCGGTACCCGGCCAGCCGTCGGGTTACCAGGGACCGATCCGGCCAATCCATTGACCGCTATCTTTGAGGATCAGGGAGAACATCGCATAGCCGCGCACATGCCAGGCGCCGACCATGGCGCACAAGTCCCGCCAGCTTTCGGCGCGGCTTTTGACGCCGCCGATAAAGGTCATCGTGGATTCGTCGGACTGAAACGCCGCCCATGCATCAAAATCGTCACCATTGGGCGGTCGTAAAATCAACCGCTCCGTTTCAATTCTGATCGTATCGATACCCATGGCTTTCCTCCCCCAAACCGCCAACTTACTATGGCTTGACCGATATGGAAATGCTTGAAATACTGGTGATCTATCCTTATAATACAGCCATGGCCAATTTTATCTCGATCTTCATCGGCGTCATCGCCCTTATCCTGTCCTTCGTTGGTCTCGTGCCCCTGCTCGGCTGGACCAACTGGCTGATCCTTCCGTTTGCCGGGATCGGCGCGCTATTTGGCCTGATCTCCTCACGGGCCAGCGGCATGTATTTCTGCCTCATCGTGATGTGCATATGCGCCTTTAGGCTCTGGATCGGCGGCGGCATTATCTGACCTTGTCGCCAGGTTTCCCTGGCAATAGGATTTCTTGATTGCCCGGCAGCGGCGTGACGCTTAGTCGATGAACGATGTCCACCGCGCTTTCCAGCAGCCGAATCGGCCTCATTCAAGCGCTGATAGCATGCGTTTTCTGGGGCCTGATGCCGGTCTATTTCAAACTGCTGCAAAGTGTCGACGCGCTGGAAATTGTTGCGCATCGCATCATCTGGTCGGTGCCTCTGCTGCTTATCATCCTCTATTTCCGGAAAAACCTTGCTGGTCTGGCATCGGCACTGGCGAATCGCAAATTGCGTTGGGCGATGCTGACCAGCGCCTCGCTGATTGCCGCAAACTGGCTGATCTATGTCTGGGCCGTGCACCAGGACCATATTCTTGCGGCCAGTCTCGGCTATTTTATCAGCCCGTTGCTCAGCGTCTTGATGGGCAGGCTGTTTCTCGGCGAAAAACTCTCCCGCAACAAATGGATTGCCATCACGGTAGCAGCAGTGGGGGTCTCAATACTGGCCATACAAGCGCTGGACACGCTCTGGATCAGCCTTGTTCTGGCCATTTCATGGAGCAGCTATGGACTCGTCCGCAAGATCGCGGACATCGGGCCTATAGTAGGCCTGACGGCCGAGACCGGCATGCTGTTCCTTCCGTTCACCCTGTTTCTGGTCTGGCTCGCTTTTGGCGCAGCGCCTTCCACGACCAGCCTGCATTTTGGCGATGACCGGGGGATCGATCTGTTGTTGATCGGCGGATCCATCGTCACCGCCATCCCGCTGCTATTGTTCGCCTCGGCAGTCAAGAAAATGACCCTCGGCGCCATCGGCCTGCTCAACTATCTGGCACCCACGATCCAGTTTCTGGTGGGCCTGTTCGTCTACAAGGAAACACTGACCCCATCGCATGTCGCTTGCTTCGTGCTGATCTGGATCAGTCTGGCGATCTATTCGACCGATAGTTTTCTTGCTGGCAAGGCCGCGCGGAATATCCGCCCGGCCTGAATGACGCCCGTTCAGGCCTGCACGATTCGCCAGATCAGCTCGGAACCGGCGTGAAAGGGCACGAGCGTGGCATCACCGGCTTGGAGCTTGTCAGAGACCGCAAAATTGTCGCGTTTCAAAGTCACCCGATCTTCGTTCAGCGGCAAGCCGTAAAATTTCGGCCCATGCTCTGACGCGAAACCTTCCAGCCGGTCGAGCGCGCCTTCTTCATCGAAGACCGCCGCATAGCTTTCCAGTGCATAGGGTGCGTTGAAAATACCGGCACAGCCGCAGGCCGATTCCTTGGCATGAATTTCATGCGGCGCGCTGTCGGTCCCGAGGAAATATTTCACCGAACCGGACGTGGCCGCTTTGCGGAGCGCCAGCCTGTGCTGTTCCCGCTTCGCCACCGGCAGACAATAGGCATGGGGCCGCATGCCGCTGGCGAACATCGCATTGCGATTGATGTGCAGATGATGCGGCGTGATAGTCGCCGCTATATTCGGACCGGCGCTGTCGACAAACTGCACTGCCTGCTCGGTCGTGATATGTTCGAACACGATTTTCAGTCCTGGCAACGCAGCAATCAGTTTTTCCAGGACCCGCTCGATAAACACCGCTTCGCGATCAAAAATATCGATATCGCTGTCGGTCACCTCGCCGTGCACCAGCAACGGCATGCCAATAGCCTGCATCCGCTCCAGCACTCCCATGATATGCGCAACGTCGGTCACGCCATGCGCGCTGTTGGTCGTGGCATTGGCAGGATAGAGCTTCGCGGCGGTGAAGATTCCCGCCGCGTGGCCCGCAGCGATATCATCCGCATCCGCATCATCGGTGAGATAACAGGTCATCAGCGGTGTGAAACCGGGATTATCCGGCAACGCCGTCATGATCCGTTCCCGATAGGCGGCCGCACTGGCGGCGCTGGTCACCGGCGGCGACAGATTGGGCATGATGATCGCCCGGGCAAATTGCCGGGCGGTAAACGGAGCGACCGCTTCCAGCATCGCCCCGTCACGTAGATGCACGTGCCAGTCATCCGGGCGTCGAATAGTAATCGTATCGGTCATATAGCTCCGCGCAAGGCTTGGTTTTTCGGTTGGTACACCCTACCTAAATGCCATGACCGAAACCAGACTTAATGACCGTGCCGTCATCCGCCTCTCCGCTACGGAGGCGTCGGAGGATGTCCGGCAGTTTCTGCAAGGGCTGGTAACCCAGGACATGGCGACTGTGGCGCCCGACGCGCCCCAATGGTCGGCATTGCTCACCGCACAAGGGAAAGTGCTGTTTGATTTCTTTCTCTGGGCCGATGGCGAAGATATATTGATCGACTGCGAAAAGGAGCAGGCCGAGACACTTGTCCGTCGCCTGAAACTCTATCGCTTGCGGAGAAAGATCGAGATCGCTCCGGATGATTCGATCGGCGTTCACTGGGCCTTGGCAGCCGAGAACAGACCGGCTGATCCACGACTGCCTGAACTGGGGTACCGCTGGCTGAACGGCACCGGCGAAGGCGAAGCTGCGGACGAAGATTATCGAAAACACCGCCTGTCGCTCGGTGTGACCGAGGGCGCCGCTGAACTCGGCAGCGACAAAATATTATGGCTCGAATGCAACGCGGCGGAACTGAACGGAGTCAGTTTTGCGAAAGGCTGTTATGTTGGACAGGAAAACACCGCGCGGATGAATTACCGGCAAAAGGTCAACCGGCGGATGGTCGTTGTGCCGATCACTCAAGCCGACGAAAAGCGCCAGCGCATCGCCTATCCTGCAGACGGTCTTTCGGTGGAGCATCGGCGCGTCGACGATTTGAAAGGGCTTGAGCTGCCCGCTTGGCTGGAATCAGCCATCCAGACATAATAATCACTGCCCCGGTCTGTCCGGGTCCTGATAGCAATATGCAATTGTCCGCGAATTGGCGATGAGCGCCAGCCATCGCTGATCCGCCCATCGCTATCTTATTCGACGAAAAATGCCTCAGGCAGCATCGCCTTCTTCGACGGGTTGCGGCTTGGGCACCCGCTTTTTACGCGCCGGTTTCTTTTCAACCTCGACCTCGGTCACCTGTGAAATTGCCGGCGGCAAGGCGCTGGCGTCGAGACCATTGGACTCGCCGTTCTTTTCAGCCGTTTCCTTGCGGGGCGCTACATTTTCAGCCTTGCGCGGACGACGGCTGCGAACCGGCTTTTTCTCTTCCTTCGCATCATTCGCGGCAATATCATTGCTATCGTCACGATTTTCGCGATCATCACGTTGTGGGCGATTTTGCTGGGCTTGCTGCGGACGGCCGCGCTGCTGATCGCCATCATTGTCGTTGGAGTCACTCTGACCAGAGCCATTGCCGCGATTGTCTCCGCGCGATTCTTCGCGGGCGAGCCGCTGTTCTTCGCGGCGAGCGATTGTGTCGGCGTTCACCCGGAAATAATGGTCGGCAAACTGATGATAATATTCGGCCTGGACGCGGTCGCCATTGACCTGCGCGTCCTGCGCCATTTTCTTGAATTTATCGAGCATCTGCGCGGCGTTGCCACGTGCGCGGCTATCGATCCGGTTTTCGCGGTCTGTGCCGCCACCACGGTTGCCCTGAGGACGGTTATTAGTGTTCCGGCCACGTCCACGGCGGCTAGGCTGACGATTGTTCATCAAATTTTAGGTATCCTTATACCGTTTATAAACTTGGTCTTTCTCAAGTTATAGCCACGCGCTGGTGGCAATTGCGCTGCAGACAAACTGTTCACAGCGGCCCATACAAGACAAATTCTCGCCGAAAACCAGCAAAATTATCAAGTTGGGGGCAGGCCAGTGATTTAGGGAAAAGCCAGAAATCATCTGCGCCTGAACAAGTCTTAGCGACTCGCTTCGTCAAAACCAAGCCCTTTTTACCGGCGGAGGATTAACAAACGGTCATTTTTCCCTAAATCTTTCTTTAATTCAGCATGATAGCCATGTTTTGCGGCCAATTCCGAAACCGAGTCCGCTTGGTCAAAGCCGATTTCCAGCAACGCCTTTCCAGTAAGTGAAAGCAGGTTTTCAAGCCCGGGAATGATGATCCGATAATCGTCCAGCCCTTCTTCTCCCGCGAACAGGGCTTGATGGGGTTCATATTCGGCCACATCCGCAGACAAGGCCGCAAGGGTCGAGACATAAGGCGGGTTGGCGAGGATCAGATCAAAGCCGGAACCGAGCGGCCCCGTCCAGTCGGGCAGCGTCCAGTCGAGCAGCAGAAACCTGGCCCGGTCGGCAAGCCCGAGCGCATCCGCATTATTATGGGCGATCTGCAAAGCGGCGCTGCTTGCATCGATACCCAGACCGCT
>CAJQNR010000110.1 GCA_905479715.1 uncultured Sphingorhabdus sp. | reverse complement strand
GCGCCGGCCTTGTCGAAGGCGGCGAACATTTCACAATAGGTTTCCCGGAACCCGTCGAGTTCCTGCGGCCAGATATTGGGCGGCATATAGGGTTCGAACGGGTGACCGGCAGGCAGGTCGCGGCCGATATGCCAGAATTCCTTGAGATCGCTGATATTGCTATCCTTGGCGCTTTCGGTCCCGAAAGGCGTGTAGCCGCGTGCACCGCCGCCGCCGGCAATGTGATAGGATCGCTTCACTTCTTCGGGCAGGGCAAAAAAGGCCCGCGACATGGCTTCTGCGCGTTCGATCAGCTCCGCCGGAATGCCATGGTCGGCGACCACCGCAAAACCCCAGTCGGCAAAGCTGCGACCGATCCGTTCGGCAAAGCCGGCGCTGTCTTCGTCCGCCATGGCGAGCGATACGGCCGCCAATGTGTCTGGGTTCTGGGTCATGGTCTTAAAATGCGCTCTCGTAAATTATTGTCAATCAGGGAGTATCAGCCGAGCGACAGCAGGATTCCGGCGAGCGCTGCGCTCATCAGATTGGCGAGCGATCCTGCCGCCAGCGCCCGCAGGCCGAGCCGGGCAATGACCGGCCGCTGGTTGGGGGCAAGGCCGCCGGTGACGGCAAGCTGGATCGCAATACTGCTGAAATTGGCAAAGCCGCAGAGCGCGAAGATGACAATCGCGTTGGTCAGCGGCGAAATGCCGTCCTGGATCTTGCCCAGTTCGATAAAGGCGACGAATTCGTTGAGCACGACCTTGGTTCCGAACAGGCCGCCGGCTCCGAGCGCTTCGTTCCACGGGACGCCGAGCAGGAACATGATCGGGGCAAAAATATAGCCGATGATCATCTGAAAACTGAGATCCGGCATGCCGAACCAGCCGCCGATGCCGCCGAGCAGACCATTGGCCAGAGCGACGAGGGCGACAAAGGCGAGCACCATCGCCCCGACTGCGACCGCCAGCTTGACCCCGGTTTGCGCACCCATCGCTGCGGCCATGATGATATTGGCGGGCTTTTCCTCTTCATATTCGACCGCGACCACCAGCTCCTCGGGCGCCGGATCATCGGGATTGTCCGGCATGATGATCTTGGCCATCAATATTCCGCCCGGTGCCGACATGAAGGCAGCGGCAAGCAGATAGTCGATGCGAATGCCCATCGCGGCATAGGCTGCCAATATTGTGCCCGCCACACCGGCCATGCCGACGCTCATCACGGTGAACAGCTGCGACTGGGTAAGGCTGGGGAGATAGGGGCGGATGACCAAGGGCGATTCCGACTGGCCGACGAAGATATTCGCCGCGGCACAAAGCGATTCGACCTTGGAAATTCCGGTGATCTTCTGGATGCCGCCACCCACCCATTTGATGATGAACTGCATCACCCCGAGATAATAGAGGATCGAAATCAGCGCCGAGAAAAAGATGATGACCGGCAGCGCGGCAATGGCGAAGCTGCTGCCACCAATAGACGGATCGGCGAGGGGCCCGAAGATGAAATTGGTGCCGGCGGATGCATAGCCAAGCAGATTGGAAACGCCGAAGGCCATGGCCTCGATGATCCGTTTGCCGGCCGGTACGTAAAGCACGATGACGGCAATCCCAGCCTGGAGGGCGAAGGCGGCTCCGACCACGCGGAGCCGGATATTGCGCCGTCCGGTGGACAGGCCAAGGGCAATCAGCAGAATCAGTGCCATGCCGGCAAAGCTGGTCAGGATCGGTATCATCGGACTCTTCCAGTCAATGTTGCGGGTCGGATCGGGCTCACCAGGTGAAGCTGCCGGTTTCGGAGTTGCAGGCGGCGGCGAGACGGTCGAGACAGTCTTCGATATTGTCGGAGACGATCAGATGTTTGCGCCGTTCGGCGGAGACAAAACCCTGATCCGACATTTTATCGAGAAAATCGATCAGTGAGTCCCAGTAACCGGCGATATTCAAGATCGCGAAGGGTTTGTTATGATAGCCGAGTGCATTCCAGCTCCAGGCTTCGAACAATTCGTCCATCGTGCCGACTCCGCCCGGCAAGGCGACAAAGGCATCGGTCAGATCGGTCATCTTCGCTTTGCGCTCGTGCATATTCTGGACGATGTGCAGCTCGGTGACGCCCTGATGCGCGACTTCCAGATCTTTCAGCATCTCCGGAATAACGCCATGAACCCGGCCACCCTCGGCGAGCACGGTATCGGCGATAATCCCCATCAGACCGAGCCGGCCACCGCCATAGACAAGATCGACATGGCGCTTTGCCATGCTCTTTCCGAGCAATATCGTCGATTCTGCATAAGCGGGGTCTTGCCCCTCATTGGCGCCGCAATAAACTGCCAGTCTCTGCAAATTTTCCCCCGATCGTGCGACATAAAGGGCCGCGATCTGCTGCTTCCGATATTCTGTTCCCTATAGAAAAAATCACACTTGTGACTATTTCTTTTTTTTCGCCGCCGATCAGGCTAGGCATTTGCGATGATTGAAACTGCAAAAACCAACCTCATCCCGCGATCACTGTTCGTATTTGCCGTGCTTTATGGCGGCATGACCTGCATCGCCGGGATATTGGGCGCGAAGCAGGTGGCAATCGGGCCCCTGGCGGTGGAATCAGGCATATTCCCGTTTCTTCTACTGGTGGTGCTGTCCAGCTCGGTCGCTGAATTGCATGGCCGGGATGTCGCCAACCGGCTGGTCCGCTTCGGTTTCATTCCGCTGATCACCGCGATCATCCTGATCCAGATCGTGCTGGCGCTACCGACCGATCCCGGGATGTACGAGCCGGCGAAAGAAGCCTTTCCAATCATATTGTCCCAGGGTGCCCGGCTGATGTTTGCCGGGATCATCGCTTATGGTGTATCGCAATTTCTCAACGTCTATATCTTCTCCCGTCTGGCCAATATGAAGGGTGCGTTGCTGGCCTTGCGCGCCGCGATTGCCAGTGCGCTGTCGCAGATTGTCGACACGGTTATTTTCATCACCATTGCCTTTTACGGGGAGCGGCCGATCGGACAATTGCTGCTCGGTCAGGGCTCGGCCAAGGTCGTCCTGTCTTTCCTGCTGGTGCCGTTCCTGATCATCTTCTTTGTGAGACTGGGGCGAAGACTGGATCGCGAATGAAGGCTCTTGCGGCCTGCCTTTTCGCTCTATTGCTCGGTCTGACCGGCTGCGGTCCCCAGCCAGTTGCTTCTCCTCCCGAGGGCGCAACCATCGTCGCGGTGGTCGGCCATCCACGGGCAGCATCGCAGGAGCGAGGCATATTCGCTCGACATATTGCGACAGGCGATTGTCAAATTTGATCCGGATATCGTCATGGTGGAACTGCCGGCAGACCGTTTTGCTGTCGCGTCCGCGAATTTCGACCAGTTTGGCGAAGTGCGGGAAAGCCGGGCCGATGATTTTCCCGAATTGACCGATGTTGTTTTTCCGTTGCGCCAACAACAGGGTTTCACAATGATCCCGGTCGCTGCGTGGACGCAGGATATTGCAGCCAATCGGCGGACGGTGGAAAAGCGGCTTGCAACGGACCCGGTGCGGGCAGAGGACTGGTCAGAATATCGGGCGGCTAACCAGCATTATGGCAAAGCCGTGGCCGGTCGCTCCGATGACCCCGCTTTCATCCATTCCAGCGCCTATGATGCGGCGATCAAATCCCGTCAGGAAAGCTATGAGCATCTGTTCGGCGACGATCTCGGGGCCGGTGGCTGGAACGCGATCAACGCTGCCCATCTGGCCAATATCAACGCCGCTCTCGATCCTGTCTCGGGGCAGGAAAAGCGTGTCCTGATCCTGTTTGGCGCAGCCCACAAATATAAGATCGTGGAAGGACTGGAAGCGAGAGAGGATATTTTTCTGGCCGATCCCGCTGTGCTGTTCGGTGAATAGCTAGCTCGTCCTATTGAAGATCAGATTCGCCTGAGCCAGGTCTTCGTCGGTATCGATATCGATGAGCATTTGGTCATCGCCTGCCACCAGATAGGCATCGGATAGCAGCCCGCGAGCGCCGGAATCCCCTTCCAGCTCCATCAAGCTTTGCAATGCGCCGGACGGGAAAATCGCTGGCGGCATCGCCTGCCCGCCGCGGGAGGAGGCGACCGTGCTTTGGTGAGCCGATTGTTCGAAGGCGTCGATCAATTGGCCGAGATGGTCGCGGGTCACAAAGGGCATGTCGGCCAGCATGATGCACAGCGCCGTGGCGCCCCTGTCGATAGCGTGGACAGCCGCCAGCCGGACCGATGTTGCCTGGCCTTGGGCGGCGTCCGCATTGGTGATTGGTTGATAGCCCAGTTGGCGCCATTCTTCCACGCAGCCACGCTCGGGCGAAGCGATCACCAGCTTGTGCGCGAAGGGCATGTCCGCCCCGCTTTCCGCGGCGTGCAGGCCGAGCATTTTCCCGCCAAGCATTGCGGACAGCTTGTCCCGATTACCAAATCTGCGGGACTGTCCGGCGGCCAGCAGCGCCAGCATGATGCCGGAGCTTTTACTCAATTTGCGGTGACGCTCTCGAGATAGGCGATGACCGCCTGTCTTTTTGCCGGATCTGCAATCGCGCCGGCGACCATTGTCGTGCCCGGAACTTTTGCGGCTGGATCGGCGATAAAGCTGTCGAGTTCACTCGCTGTCCAGGTGATGCCCGAGGTTTTCATGGCATTGGAATAGGAAAATCCGGCAACTTTTCCGGCTGGGCTGCCGACAATCCCGAAGAGATTGGGGCCAGCGCCATTGGGCGCGCCCTGTTCCAGCGCGTGGCAGGCGGAGCAACTGGCAAAAGCCGCTTTCCCTTCGGCGAGCAACGCGCCGGCCGGAGCAGCATCGGTGACGACGGCAGCGGTTTCCACGGGTGCGGCGCCGGGTTCGCGGACGATGATCTGCTCCACCGGACCCGGTGCTGGATCGGCCCCACAAGCGGCGAGCAGAAAAATAGATAGGCAGGCAAGGTTTCGCACTGTGGTCATGTCTCGACTCCGATCAGGCAAAGCTGTGTTTGGACAAGGGCAGTTCGCGAATGCGCGTACCGGTGGCAGCAAAAATCGCGTTGGTGACGGCCGGTGCAATGGGCGGCAGGCCCGGTTCACCGCCACCGCCCAGACGCTCGTGATCGCCATTGATCAGTTCGACTTTCACCTCCGGCATTTCGTTGATCCGGAGTACCGGATAGTCGTGGAAATTGCTTTGCTGGACCGCACCGTCCTTGACCGTGATATCGCCATAAAGCGCTGCCGTCAGGCCATAGACAATCCCGCTTTCCATCTGTGCGGTGAAACCGTCAGGATTGACGACAAATCCGGGATCTGCGGCGACATAGACTTTGGTCACTTTCGGCCTGGGTCCGCTCATGTCGACTTCAGCGACCTGCGCCACAAGCGATCCGAACGACGGCACGAAGGCGATCCCGCGACCATGTTTTTCCGGCAGCGCGCTGCCCCAGCCGGACATTTTCGCGGCGGTGTCGAGCACCTTCAGGTGACGCGGTGATTCCGCCAGCAATTCGCGGCGGAAGGCATAGCCGTCTTTGCCGGCGGCTTGAGCCAGTTCATCGACGAAGGATTCGATGAAAAAGCCGTGCTGGCTGTGATCGACCGAACGCCAGGGGCCAAAGCGCAGATGCATCGGGACGTCGACCTTGCGGATCTTGTGACTGGCAATGTTGTAATAGGGTACGGTCGGCGCGTCTTTGGGGTCAAACAGATGGGTGTGGATATTGTCCCAGCTGACCAGCTTGCCTTCCTTGTCGAGTCCGCCGCGAAAGCGACTGGTCGCCGACGGGCGGTAATGGTCCTGCGCCGTGTCTTCTTCCCGCGACCAGATCATCTTGACGGGATAGCCGGTTGCCTTGGCGATCCGGGTTGCCATGGTGATATAGTCGCTTGTCGAACGGCGCCCGAAACCGCCGCCGAGATAGGCGTTGTGATAGGTCACGTCGTCAAAATCGAGTCCGGCGGCATCGGCAGCTGCTTGGCGGGCGTTGACCGGAGCCTGATGGCCGGACCACACGTCGCATTTGCCATCGCGGACCCAGGCGGTGCAGTTCATCGGTTCCATCGTCGCATGGGCAAGGAAAGGCACCTTATATTCGGCTTCGACCTTGGTCGCTGCGTCGGCAAAACCTGTGGCAACATCGCCTTCCTCGGTTTCCAGATCGCCGCCGTCTTCTCCCGCTTCGTCGAGATAGCTGGCGTAGCGGGCGAAGATTGCGTCGTCATCGAGGCTGTCGGCTTCGGTTTTGTCATATTGGGCAGTGATGGTGCCCAGCGCCTGCTGGGCCTGCCAATAGCCATCGGCAACCACGGCGACGAAATCCCCCATGTTGAGAATCTGGAGCACGCCGGGCATGGTCTTGGCGGTGGTCGCATCCATCGATACCACCGTGGCACCAATAACCGGAGGGGCCTTGACCGCCGCATATTTCATCCCCGGGACATCGGCATCAATGCCGAAAATGGCGCTGCCATCGACCTTTTCCGGAATATCGTGGCGCTTCTTCGGCTGACCCATGATCTTGTAATTTTCCGGCGATTTCAGCGTGGGCTTGGCGGGCAGGCTTTGCTCTGCTGCCGCGCGGGCGAATTTCGCGAAGGGTTCGGACTTGCCGCTTTTGGCATGGATGAGCATGCTGTCCGCCGTGGTGATTTCGCTCGCCGGGACCTGCCATTCGCTGGCTGCTGCTTCCACCAGCATTTCGCGGGCGGCAGCGCCGGCGGTGCGCATCGCGCGCTGGCCGGTGGCGCGCACCGAATAGCTGCCGCCGGTGAATTGCAGACCCATGGCCTGCGCCAGCTCCAATATGCCACCCGTGACCGTCGGTTCGAGCAAAGCCGGGACTTCGAGATCGGGAAACAGAAAATCGCGGCCGATTGAATCGGAGACATATTGCTTGTCGGCGGGCGCTTCGAGGATCCGGACCTTGCTCCACTCGGCATCCATCTCGTCGGCCAGCATCTGTGCCAGCGCGGTATAGACTCCCTGGCCCATTTCGACATGCGGGATCACGGCGGTGACGATATTGTCGCTATCAAGCTTGACCCAGGCGTTGAGCAATTGCTCATTATCGCCATTGGTCAGCAGCGGAGCCAGCCGGTCGATCGGGTTGCCCTGCCGAACGGCAACGCCGACCACCAGAGCACCACCGGCTGCGACACCGGCGCCGATGAACGCGCGTCTTGACCATTTGCCCATGATCTACGCCTCCACTTTCGCGGGTTGTTCGATATCAGCCGCGGCCCTGATCGCCTTGCGAATCCGGCCATACATCCCGCAGCGGCAAATATTGCCCGCCATCGCGGCGTCGATCTCCGCGTCGGTCGGCCGGGGATTTTTCTCGAGTAGCGCTGTCGCCGACATGATCTGTCCCGACTGGCAATAGCCGCATTGCGGGACCTGCGCCTCTATCCAGGCCTGCTGGACCTTGTGCAAGGTGCCGTCTTCGGCGGCGATGCCCTCGATGGTCGTGATTGATTTGCCCTCGGCTGCGGACAGCGGCGTGGAGCAGCTGCGGATCGGCTTGCCATCGAGATGCACGGTGCAGGCGCCGCACTGGGCGATGCCGCAACCGAATTTTGTGCCAGGCATTCTCAGATTTTCGCGCACGACCCACAGGATCGGTGTCGCCGGATCGGCATCGACCTCCCGGGCCTGACCGTTGACGTTCAGCTTGATCATGAGAGTTTCACCCGGATAATTGAATGGCAATTTGCAACTTATAGCTTGGCAATTGTCTTAAGCCAAGCGGCCTTTGCGCGAGGGTGCCAAAGCCGCGGCGAACCGGCCCGATGGTCCGGATCAGGCGAAAATTTCGGCAAGTGTGCTGGTATCCGTACCTTCTTTTGCGGTGCGCAGGTCCACGTAGATTGATGCGACCCCGGCCCCCTGAAGCGCTCCGGTGATGGTATTGCTGACCAATGTGATGATCGCCAGCAACATGGTGCTGAGCGACCCGACGAAGGCCACAAACAGCCCGAAGACCATCGCCAGCACAAAGAAGATCAGCAACAGCACGAAGATCATCCCTTTCGATCCGGAGGTCAATTCGGCGCTGCGCTTGAGAGAATCGATGATCCCGTGGTCTTCGGCCATCATCACCGGAGTGGCCACAATCCACATGAGATAGAGAATGACGCCGGGTACGATGAGCAGCATCATGCCAAATCCAACGCCGAGGGCGATCAAAATGCCGAGACCGATCAGGGGCAGCAGTTTCTTAAGCGCTTTTGAAAAGCAGTCGGCCAGACTGAGCGGCTTGCCACCAAGATCGTTGAGCGTTGCGACGATCAGGGTCGCCTGCAACAGGATTGAAAGCAGCATCAAGGCTATGAATCCAATCCCTTGCGATGAATAGCTGGAGGCAACGGCAAAGCCGCTTTGGCTGCTGGTAAAGCTTCCTTGCGCGGTTTGCAGCAGCGCATTGGGAATACCGATGATCAGGAATGACAGGCCCAGATAGATCATGGGATGCCGGATGATGACGCCAAATGTGTTGTTGAGCACGCGGCTTATGTCGATTTTACCCGTTGGTTCGGCCATTTGTTCATTCCCCCTATGTCATGCTGTGACAGGCTGGCATATTTCTGATCGCGGGTAAAGTTGAACCGCCGTCCTGATCTTCGCTCTTGCCCGATCATTTGGATTCTGCAACACCCGAGCGGTGGTAAAAGTAGCGCAAGGCAAGGGGAATGAAGTGAGCGCTTCTTTTGATGGTGCGTGGGACGAGATACGTGCCGATCCTGAAATCCAATATGCGCCCACTCCGGCGCCCAAGCCGCCAGAGATTCCGCAATGGTGGCAAGATTTCCTGGATTGGCTCGGCGATTTTCTGTCGCCGCTGTTTGAAGCCATAGCAACGGCCTGGCCGATATTGCGGATATTGTTGCTGATCTTGCTGGCTGCCGGTGTGCTGACGCTGATCTGGGTGATTTGTGCACCCTATATCGAGCAGTGGCGTGGCCGAAAACGGGCACCAAAGGACGTCTGGCAACCGCAGCCCACGGCGGCCCGCGAGCTGCTCGCGGAGGCCGAAACGCTTGCCGCAAACGGGCAGTTTGATCAGGCCGTGCGCCTGCTCCTCCATCGCAGCATTGCCGATATCGAACAACGGCACCCGGATTTGCTGCGCCCTTCGAG
This sequence comes from uncultured Sphingorhabdus sp., assembly GCA_905479715.1. Classification (GTDB taxonomy): domain Bacteria; phylum Pseudomonadota; class Alphaproteobacteria; order Sphingomonadales; family Sphingomonadaceae; genus Parasphingorhabdus. The sequence continues at coordinate 13,741 of CAJQNR010000110.1, read as the reverse complement.
CACATCGCGGGAGATAGAGCGTTTTGACAGTCTGCCGGAAACCGCGCGGTCGATGTTTGCGGTGATTGTCGGCCAGGTCGAGCGCGGGATATTTGCCGCCTTGCCGATTGACGAGAGCGGATGGCAGAAATCGCGAGATGCCTATGCCGGTTTTGCCTTAAAGGAAACATGGCGGAGCGCAGGCAAAGGATGAGCGTCCAGACCAATCCCTTCCGGCGGACGACAATCGTGATCATGTTCGCGTTCGGTTTCGCAGCGTTCGTCGCCCTGCTTTACGGGCTCGGGATGGGTGATTCTCTGGCCTCGGGCAAGAATGGCGACGCCCACGGCGCGTCCAACAGCATTGTCGGCTACAAGGCCTTCGCCAATCTGCTCGAAAAAACCGGTGTTGCGGTACAATATTCGCGCTCTCCGACAGGGATGGAAAACGAGGGGCTGCTGATTTTGACACCCGGGCCCTATACGCCCGGCGAAGAGATTGACGCGGTCGTCCAGCAGCGGGCCTATGTTGGACCAACGATGATCATATTGCCGAAATGGCAGGTCTTCTCCAACCCGGAACTGGAGAAGGGCTGGGTGATACGCGGAGAACCATTGGGCGCGGAATCCGGCGCGCAAATCCTCAAGGATCTGGCCGAGGTGACTCTGGACGTTGATGACAAGACCAAGGCCGGAGGCCCGGTTGAATCGGCCGTAGGTTCTGGACTGAAAGCGCCGGCAAGGGCGGTCACGATCACGGGCGATACGATGCGCGCGGTCGTGCGGGGGCCGTCCTCCAAAGGCGCGCTGGTTGCCTATCTCGATGATGGCGGTGTCTATGCGCAACTGGACCAGCTTGATGAATCGCACATTACCGATGAAGATGAGATAGATGAGTCCTTCTATCCGGTGGTGATTGTTGCTGATGCCGATCTGTTCAACAACGGTGGCATGGCCGACAAATCGACGGCCCGCCATGCCCTTGCCTTGGTCAAGGCGGCTTCAACGGCCAGCGACGGCGGGGTCACCTTTGACCTTACGTTCAACGGCCTGGGACGTTCGGAAAATTTGCTGACCCTGGCCTTTGCGCCGCCGTTTCTATCGGCCACCATTTGCCTGATCACAGCAGCCCTGGCTGCGGCGTGGATGGCGTTCAACCGTTTCGGGCCGCCGGTCAGGGAAAGACGCAGCCTGGATTTTGGCAAGGCCGCGCTGGTCAACAACAGCGCTGCCTTCATCAGCCGGATGCAGCGTGGATATCTGGTAACCGATCCCTATGCCGAGATGATCCGCACCCAATCGGCCGAGGCCATCGGGATCAGCCCGCAAGCCAGTGAACAGGAAATCCATCACAGACTGGACGCGCTGGGGGAAAGGGACGGCAACCGTTTCTCGGCCCTGTTCTACCAACTCGTTCGCGCCCGCAAGCCGCAAGAAATCGCCGACGGGGCCGCCGCCCTCTACGCCTGGAAGAAGGAATTTATCGGATGAATATCGACGAACTCAAGACTTTGGCGGACAATATCCGTGATCAGGTTGCCAAGGCGATCATCGGGCAGGAAGAAATTGTCGATCATCTGCTGATCGCCTTGTTTTCGTCCGGCCATGTGCTGCTCGAAGGGCCACCGGGGACCGCCAAGACATTTCTGGCACAATGTTTTTCCGCCACTCTGGGTCTTGATTTCGGTCGTATCCAGTTCACCCCCGATCTGATGCCGGGTGACATAATCGGGTCCAACCTGTTCAATTTCCAGACCAGCAGCTTCACCCTGACCCGGGGACCGATTTTCTGTGACCTGTTGCTCGCCGATGAAATCAACCGCACACCGCCGAAAACCCAGGCGGCGATGCTGGAGGCGATGCAGGAGCGTTCGGTCACCATCGATGGCGAGACTCACGCGCTGGGATCGCGTTTCATGGTCGTCGCTACCCAGAATCCGATCGAGCAGCAGGGCGTCTATCCGTTGCCCGAGGCCCAGCTTGACCGCTTCCTGTTCAAGCTGCTGGTCGAATATCCCGACGCCGAGGAAGAGAAGAAGATCGTCACCCAATATGGCGAGCGCACCGGCGCGCCGGTACCGGCCAGCTTCGGTATCGAAACGCAGGCGGATAGCGCAATGCTGACCGCGGCGTCCGAGGTGGTGAAGTCGGTCAAGCTGGTCGAGGATGTGGTCGATTATATCGTCCGTCTGATCCGGGCGACCCGCGAAACCGCGGATCTGGAAAATGGTGCCAGTCCGCGCGCGGCCATCATGCTGGCCAATGCGGCGCGGGCGCGGGCCGCGATTTCCGGCCGCGACTATGTCATCCCGGATGACGTGAAGGCGCTCGCCCCATCGGTGCTCCGTCACCGGACCATGCTTTCTCCCGCAGCGGAGATTGAAGGCCGGCAGGTTGATGCGATCATCACCGGGCTGGTCGAGCGGACGGAAGCGCCCCGTTGAATTTTTACCCCACTGGACGGGCCATTTGGCTGATTGCGCTGGGCGCGCCGATCGCCGTGGTGCTGGCGGCGATCATGCCGTCGCTGTGGGCGATTGGTGCGGGCTGGGCGCTGATGCTTGTGCTCCTGCTGTTGCTCGATGGTCTGGTTGCCGCCAGGGCAAGGGACGTCCGGCTGGCGATGGCCACCACCACCGAGATTGGCACGCCGCTGTTGCTGGGCCTGGAGGCGGATTTCTCCGGAAAGATCGCACCACGCAACGTGTCTGCCAATCTTGGCGTCGACGAGCGGCTGGCAGATGACGGGACGGTCGCCTTTTCCCTGACGCGCGGGGCAGATGACGGTGGCGCCTTTCTGGGTCAGGCGACCACCATTCCGGTGCGGCGCGGCGTCGGCGAGATCGGCAAATTGTGGTTAAGATGGAAGGGGCCGCTTGGACTGGCGTGGCGCCAGATTCAGAAACAAAGCGCCCAGACCGTGGCCGTGATGCCCAATATCTCCGCCGTGCGCAGTCCGACGATCCAGATGTTCCTGCGCGATTCCCTGTTCGGCCTGCTTGCCCGGAAGATGCGGGGCGAGGGAAGCGAATTTGAAGCGCTCGCCGAATATCAGCCGGGCATGGACCGGCGCAGCATCGACTGGAAGGGGTCCGCGCGGCACAGCAAATTGCTGGCCAAGGAATATGATACCGAACGGAATAACCAGATTGTTTTCGCGCTCGATTGCGGGGCGGCCATGTGTGAGCCGGTCGAAGGGCTTCCGCGCATCGACCGGGCGGTATCGGCGGCGCTGTTGACCGCCTATATCACGCTCAAGGCCGGCGACCGTACCAGCCTGTTCAGCTTTGCCGCCAAACCGGAATTATCGACGCCTTTCCTCTCGGGCAGTCGCAATTTCTTCAGGCTTCAGCAGGAAGCGGCGACGATCGACTATCGCCATCAGGAGAGCAATTACACATTGGCCCTGTCGAGCCTGCAGAACCGGCTTCAGCGGCGCTCGCTGATCATCATTTTTACCGATTTCACCGACCCGGCCGCCGCCGATCTGATGCTCGATGCTGCGGGACGGCTGATCGAAAAGCATCTGGTGCTGTTTGTCATTCTCGAAGACCGGGAACTGACCTCGATTATCGAAACGCCACCGGAGAGCGCCGAGGACGTTGCGCGGGCGGTGACAGCCCGGAATCTGCTTGATCAGAAAAAGCTGGTTTTGACCAGGCTTCGGCACATGGGCATCGATGTGATCGAAGGTGCGCATCAGGAAATCGGAACGCGCCTGATCAACGCCTATCTCAAGATAAAAAGACGGGGTGCCCTGTGAGTACAGAACAGGCATTGAGCGCAGCGGTGCTGCGCAGCGACCGCTTCCGGCTGGAGCGGGAAGCGGACTGGATCCGGCTGGAAGACATTGTCACCAAAATGGAGAAGGGCAAGAGTCGCAAATTGTCGGACGACGATGTGCTGGCATTACCCACGCTTTACCGGACCTTGTTGTCGAGCCTGTCTATTGCCCGCGAAAATTCGCTAGACGCAGGCCTGATCGACTATCTCGAAGGGCTGGCGCTGCGATCCTATTTTCTCGTCTATGGTACCCAAACCAGTCTTGGTCGCTGGCTTGGCAGCTTTTTCAGCGGCGGCTGGAGTCGGGCCGTGCGGGCGATCCAGCTGGATATCTGGATTGCCTTGTTCGTGATGATCGCCGGGGCCGGAGTCGGCTATATACTGGTCGCGGGCGATAGTGACTGGTTCTATGCGCTGGTACCGGGAAGCTATTCTGAAGTGCGGGTGCCGGGGGCCACTGAAGAGGCCTTGCGCGGAACGCTTTTTGGTTCACAGAATGAAGGGGGTCTGGGCATGTTCGCTGCATTTCTGTTCAGCAATAACGCGCAGGTTGCGATTCTGGCGTTTGCGCTGGGATTTGCCTTTGCCATCCCCAGCATATTGCTGCTCATCCACAATATGGCATTGCTGGGCGCGATGCTCTGGGTATTCGCGCAACGCGGCCTGACGGTCGATTTTATCGGCTGGCTGTCAATTCACGGTACGACCGAGTTGTTCGCCATATTGCTGGCGGGGGCTGCGGGAATTCATGTCGGGCGCTCAATCGCCTTTCCGGGCACGCGCTCCCATCTCAAGGCCGCCAGCGATGCGGGCAAGCGGGCCGCTCTGGTGATGACGGGGGTTATCGTCATGCTGATCTGCGCCGGGCTGCTCGAGGGATTCGCGCGTCAGTTGATCGATAATACCGCCGGTCGCTTTGCCGTCGGTGGCGCCATGCTGCTTCTCTGGCTGCTCTATTTCATCGGCTTTGGCCGCGAACGGCGGAGGCCGGAAACATGAGTGGCAGCACCGCAGCCGAGCCGTGGATCCGGCGATCCGCCAATCCCAAGCTGGACCGGGTCATGGTGACGCCGGAAGGCGTCTCGCTCAATGTCACGGTTGCGGCAGCCGGGGCAAGAGCGGGCGCGCTTGCGCTGGATATCGTCATCATTCTCGGTCTCATCTTTCTGGTGACGATAGCCGGTCTGATGCTGTTATGGGGGCTTGGCGTGGCTTTTGACGGCAATTTGGAAAATGCCAGCGGACCATTGCAACTGCTGGCGGTCCTCTGGATCATTTCGGTCTTTCTGTTCCGCAATGCCTATTTTCTCTATTTCGAACTGGGCGACCGTGCCGCGACCTGGGGAAAGCGGGCGGTCGGAATCCGGGTAGCGGCCAGAGACGGCGGCCGGTTGACCGCGGAAGCGGTTATCGCGCGCAACATTGTTCGCGATGTCGAACTGTTTCTGCCGCTGGTGTTCCTGACCTCCGGCGAAGCCAGCGGATCAATGACCGATCTGACCGCCTGGGCGGGTTTCCTCTGGGTGCTGATGTTTCTGCTCTTTCCGCTGTTCAACCGGGACCGGCTGCGTGGTGGTGACGTGATTGCCGGGACATGGGTGATCCAGAATGTGAAACGGAATCTCGGGGATATTGTTGCCCCTTCGGCGGCAAACCTGTCGGGCGACGGGACGGCAACGGTCACGCGTTACCAGTTTTCCGATGACGATTTGTCGGTCTATGGTGAATATGAATTGCAGACACTGGAAAATGTTCTGCGCAGCGACCAGAATGAGGCGCTGCAAAAAGTTGCCGAATCGATCTGTCAGAAAATCGGCTGGGAACCGGGTAGCGGTGACGAGCGCGTTTTCCTTGAGGCTTATTATACCGCGCTGCGCGCTCGACTGGAACGCAGTATGAAATTCGGCAAACGGCGCAAGGACAAGTTTTCGCCGCACGAATAAAGAGGTTGGACGGTGCCGACCCGCAGGTTCCGTAGCGTCACTTTAATTGCACGGTTAATTGCTTGTTTTCTGCGGCTTTCATCTTATAATCCTGCCAAATTCTGACCAAGGAGCGCTCCCATGAATCTGGAATTCACAGAAGAAGAAAAAGCCTTTCGCGCTGAAGTGCGTGAATTTATTGAGAATAATTATCCGCAAGATATCGGAACTCGCGGTGTCGATGATGAAATGGGCCGCGAGGATTTGCTCGCCTGGCACAAGATACTCGGCAAAAAGGGCTGGTCGGTTCCAGCCTGGCCGAAGGAATATGGTGGTACCGACTGGACCCCGACCCAACGTTATATCTGGGGTGAGGAAAACGCCCGGAAGAACACGGTCATGCCGCTGCCTTTCGGCGTGTCGATGGTTGGCCCGGTGATTTACACTTTTGGCAATGAAGAACAGAAAGCGCAGCACCTGCCCGGCATCCGTTCGGGTGACGTGTGGTGGTGCCAGGGCTATTCCGAGCCCGGCGCCGGTTCCGATCTGGCTTCGCTGAAGACCACCGCGGTGCGCGATGGCGACGATTATATTCTCAATGGTCAGAAAACCTGGACCACCTTGGCGCAGCACGCCGACTGGGGTTTCTTTCTCTGCCGCACCGATCCCGATGCGCCCAAGCCGCAAATGGGAATCAGCTTCATTCTCGTCGACATGAAAACACCCGGCATTGAAGTACGTCCGATCAAGCTGATCGACGGTGGCCATGAGGTCAACGAAGTATGGCTGACCGATGTTCGCGTGCCCGCAACCAATTTGATTGGTGAGGAGAATAAGGGCTGGACCTATGCCAAGTTCCTGCTCGCGCATGAACGCTCCGGCATCGCCGGTGTCGCGCGCTCCAAGCGCGGCGTCGAGCAGCTCAAGGAAATTGCCGCAGCCGAAATGCTCGATGGCAAGCCGTTGCTCGAGGATATGGGTTTTGCCCAGAAGATCAGCCAGCTCGAGATTGATCTCTCGGCTCTGGAAATTACCGAGCTGCGGACGCTGGCTGGCGAACAGGCCGGCAAGGGACCGGGGCCGGAAAGCTCTCTGCTCAAGGTCAAGGGTACGGAAATCCAGCAGCGCCTGACCGAGCTGACGCTGGAAGCGGTCGGCTATTACGGCGCACCCGATTTCCGCAGCTTCCCGGATGACGGGTCGAATGACTTCCCGATCGGACCGGATTATGCCCATCATGCGGCACCGACCTATTTCAACATGCGCAAGACCTCGATCTATGGCGGGTCCAACGAGATTCAGCGCAACATCATCACCAAAATGATCCTCGGCCTTTAACCGGACCGACAGAGGGGAACCAATATGGATTTCGATTTTACCGACGAACAGAATATGGTGCGTGACGGAATTTCGCGCCTGATCCGTGAACAATATGACTTTGATACCCGGCGCGGCGTGATCGCCAGCGAAGCCGGCTGGCGGCCCGAACTCTGGGCGCAACTGGCTGAACTCGGCATGTTGGCCGCACCATTTTCGGAAGAAGATGGCGGTTTTGGTGGTGCCACCGAAGCGATGATCATCATGGAAGAATTCGGTAAGGGCCTCGCGGTCGAGCCGTTCATTCCGAGCGTGGTCTGCGCCGGTGGCGTCCTGAAACATGGTGGCAATTCCGCGCAGCGTGAAGAATATATCGGCGGGATTATTTCCGGCGAGATGGTGTTTGCCTTTGCCTATGCCGAACCGCGCGGTCGTTATGATCTCGCCAATCTCGAAACCACGGCAAAGGCCGATGGCGGTGATTATGTTCTTAACGGTCACAAGGCCGTCGTGATCGGCGCACCCTGGGCGACGCATTTTGTCGTGACTGCGCGCACATCGGGCGGGCAGACGGACAAGGACGGTGTCTCTATATTCATCGTCGACAAGGCGGCGCAGGGCGTCAGCACCCGCGACTATGCGACGGTCGATGGCCGCCGCGCTTCGGAAGTCTACTTCGAAAACGTTGCTGTCGGTCCAGAAGCCGTTATTGGCGAAGTCGACAATGGCTTGCCGCTGATCGAACTCGTTTCGGACGAAGCCATCGCCGCACTCTGCGCCGAGGCATGCGGTGCAATGAAAGTTGCCCACGAGATGACGGTCGAATACTCGCGCCAGCGTAAACAGTTCGGCACGCCGATCGGCAAGTTCCAGGTGCTGCAGCACCGCATGGTCGACATGTTCATGGAATACGAGCAGTCGGTCTCCATGACCTACATGGCCACGCTGAAGCTGGGCGATGATGAAGTCACCCGCAAGAAAGCGGCCTCGGCTGCCAAGGTGCGTATTGGTCAGGGTGGCCGCTTCGTCGGCCAGCAGTCGATCCAGATCCACGGCGGCATGGGCATGACGGACGAGCTGGCTGTCGGACACTACTTCAAGCGCCTGACCATGATCGACTCCGAGTTCGGTAATGTCGATCACCACCTGAAGCGTTACACCGATCTTTCTGCTGCCGACGTTCCGGTAGCCGCTGAGTAATCGGCCATCCATCAGGACAAACCGCCCCGGAACGCAAATTCCGGGGCGGTTTTCTTTTGTGGCATTCTCCGGTACCGCGCATTCAAGGCGGCAGGCTTTTTGCTTTATTGTCGTTGAGCCTGCGGGCAGGAGCGAAAAATGCCAGTCTCAAGTAACTCTTCTCGCAGAAAACTGCTTGTTGCCTCGGCGACGTACAAGCGCAACGAATTGCTCGATGGCTTGTTGAAAAGCCTGCGAGACGTACAAATTCCTGACGGGGTTGATGTCGAGTTTCTCATTATCGACAATGAGACAAGTGGAGGTGCGCGGCCCGTCGTAGAGAAGTGGCAAAGCCAGTTCGAAGTTCCACTGCATTACGAAATTGAAGAGGCCCCCGGGGTGACTCATGTGCGTAACCGGGCGCTGGCCGCCGCGGCGGAATTCGATTTCCTCGCGTTCATTGATGATGACGAGTTTGCTTCCCCTGAATGGCTTGTCGCGCTCGTTGAACGTTATGACGCCCGTCCATCCGCAGCCGTATTCGGTCCGGTGCAGTCTGTTTATTCGGCAATAGCTCCGGAATGGATCCGCGATTGGGGTGTACATGGTACGCCGATGGAAACAGATGAAGATCAAACCAAGCCTGGTGCGACCTGCAATTGCCTTATCGAGATGAAAACCGTTTCCGAGCTGAGCCTGACATTTGAGCCGCGCATGTCCCTGTTAGGCGGAGAAGATACTCTGTTCTTCACACGGATGCTGGATGCCGGACGGCGACTGACGCGGGCGAAAGACGCTTTGGTTTATGAACATGTTCCAGATAGCCGGGCGAATTCTCGCTGGCTGATGCGCCGCTGGTACCGGACAGGGATCAGCGATGCCTTGATTGCGGGACGGAACGTCTCACCCTTCTTGTCGCGTCTGCGGGCGCTCTTCCATGGTGTCGCACGCGTTGTTGTGGGTGCTGTTCTCGTTGCGCTCGTCTGGCTCGTCACGCTTGGCAGAAACCCACGTAAGGTGTTGGAACGCTGTTACACAGTCTGCCGAGGTGCGGGCATGATCTCGTTTGCGACCGGCCGGATGTATGAGGAATACGGCAGGGCGAGTTAGCGGACGTCCACTGTATTATCTTCTGTCTTCGGCGTACCGGGTGAGAACTTCAGACCCAGCTGACCGCTGCGGCGCCAGACGACCTCACAGGCCAGCTGGATGTCGTTTGTTCCGCCTAATGGCGAAACGGCCAGTATTGCCGGGCCTAGTGGAACTTCATTATCCGGGCAGGAAAGGCTTGCACCTGCGGCGGACCAATCGATCATCGCGGCATGAATCCAGGTCCTGTATCCATTGGGCCTTAGGCGAGTGCTACGGATTGTGCGGTGCCGGCGGTAACCCCGCCGGGGATCAAGAGCTGTCATGGTAAATCCAGGGTTCTGTTGTTGTCTCTATGCACAACGGAACCAAATGGTTCGGAAAAAAATCAGTCGAGTTCCGACAGTCGGCTGACGACTTCTTCCGCGATGGCGAGAGAACTGGTCAGGCCAGGGGATTCAATTCCGAACAAATGGACCAGTCCGGCATGACCGTGATGTTCGGGACCATCGATACGAAAATCAGCTGCTTGTTCACCAGGTGATGAGAGCTTTGGGCGGCAACCGGAATAATCCGCAGCAATCGCGCCGTCGGGCAATCCCGGCCAGTATTGGCGAACGGCATCGTAGAAATCATCGGCCCGGCTGAGGTCGACAGTGAAGTCGATCCGGTCCGGATCATCATGTTCGAGCCATTCTACATCGGGGCCGAAGCGCATGCGGCCGCCGAGGTCCAGCGTAATGTGAACGCCAAGACCGCCTTCCACGGGTGCCGGATAGATCAGTCGCTGGAACGCCGGCCTGGCAAGGCAGCTGAAATAATTGCCCTTGGCGAGCGTGAAGAAAGGGATGAGATCGGGATGGTAACCCTTCATCTGCCGGGCAACCCGCACGGCGTGCAGGCCGGCGCTGTTTATTAGAATCCGTGTGACGATGTCGGCCGGTTCTGTACCACCCACGCCCAGAAGGAATCGTCCATCTGGCAGGATTTCTGCTGTCTCAACTGGCGCGCCGACGACGACCGAACCGCCATGATCTTCAAGGTCGCCCTGGAGCGAGAGCATGTAGCCGTGACTGTCGAGTATGCCGGTTTCTTCGGACAGAACTGCGGCCGAGCAGGTCAGGTTCGGCTCCAGCGCCATGGCTTCTGACCCTGTCAGAAAACGGAGCCCTTCCACGTCATTCCGTATTCCCTGATCGAAAAGCGCCTGCATGCGCGGTATCTGTGCGTCAGTCGTTCCCACGATCAGCTTGCCTGTTTTGCGGTGGGGAACGCCGCGCTCCGCCAACCACTGATACAGCCGCCGACGGCCAGCTACGCATAGCTGATGGCGCAGGGATCCGGTTGGATAATACAGCCCGGCATGAATGACTTCGCTGTTGCGGGCCGAGGTGCCAGTTCCGATACTGAGTGCACTTTCCAGAACCAGTGTTTCTTTACCGGCACGGGCCAAAGCCGCGCCGCAGGCAAGCCCGACCGCACCAGCTCCGATTACGATGGCTTCGGTTTCTATCAATGGCGCTGTACCTTGGTGCCGAAGGCTGGCGCGCTCCGGTCCTGTTTTGCTATCTTGTGTTGTATTTCATGCATATTGAAGACCAATTCAGCGCCAATCCGGCGCAAGTTTCATTGTGAAACGATACGTACTGTCAGTACTGGAAACCAAATCCAAACCACTTGCCCCGAATTTGCATATTGTGCCCGTTGAGAACAGGTAAGTCAGAACTTATGCCGGCAGAGCCCGCCTCAAATACGTATGACGAGACAAAGGTCGCGATCATTATTCCGCTTTACAACGATGAAGCGAATATTGCGCGCGCGTTGGAAAGTGCGGTTGCGCAGAAACCGCCTGAAGGGATTCGATTCGAGATACTGGTCGTAGATGACGGGTCGCAGGACGCCGGTCCGGAGATTGCCGAGGACTATGCCCGTCGATTCGACAATGTGACCTTTCTGAAAATGGTGCAGAACGGCGGCCCGGCGGCTGCTAGAAACCGGGCTTTGCGGGAAACGGATGCGGGCTGGTTCACGCCCTTCGACAGCGATGACTTCATGTTACCGGAACGGGTTGAATCATTGCTGGAGAAAGCGCGCGAAGGCGGATTTGATATTGTTGCCGACAATCTGTTGATAAGCTCAACCAGCGCGCCGGAGACTGTAACCCGACACTTGTGGCCTGAGAAACCACCGGGGGACGTCCCGCTGACCGCAGAATTGTTTGTTAATCGTTCCTACGCGGTCGAGATGGAGCGCTCGGAACTTGGTTTTCTTAAACCACTGATCCGGCGCGGTGCGGCGGCGGCGGGATCCGAGCCCTACAAATCGGACATTCGGTTCGGCGAAGACTTCGAGCTGTATGCGCGTTTGCTGGTCGGCGGCGCAAGGGCTGTCCTGACGGATCCGATGGGATATGTTTTCGTGGTTCGGGACGGATCGGCATCTCACAGACAAGGCGCAAGTGACCACCGGAAGCTGGCTCTTATGGGGCGCAATTTCCTCAAGTGTGAAGGGCTCGCCCCGGCCGAGCGCGCCGCGTTTGCCGGCTATACACGGTATTGCGAGAAGGAATGGGCTGCCTGGACAGCGATTGCGGCCGTACGTGCCAAGAACCCGATCGGACTCTTGAGAGCTTTCATGATTTCTGTCCCCGCAAGCCTTCATGTCGCAGGCAATCTGCTTAAGGCGGTCGGAAACAAGATTAGCGGAAACGGCGGTCCGGCCAGGCATTCAGCCTGACGCAATCGTCCTCCGGGCGCAGGGAAACCGTCTTGAGGCGTTTTCGACGAGCCACACGAACTGTGTTCGGGGCATTCTGTCTCAAAATTAGTCACCTGCCGGGACAAAGTTAATTTTGTGAGTTTGAAGCGACGCCGCTTGAAAAGGTACGCGCAACAGGGGAGGTTGGCAGGAAAACTCGCCGAAACGGCTAGTTCTCGTGTATCTAAAGGTTAACAGCCTCCTGAAACCTTGCAGGTCAATGGTATGACACTTGCAAAATGATTGAGGTAAACGGCGAACAGAGCGGTCATCCGGCGCAATTTGTGAGGGAACTCAGACACATGAACCACGTAAAAAAACTTTGCCTTCTCACGGTTGCAGGTGGCAGCCTCGTTGCGGGAACCGCGATGGCGCAGGGGCAAGGGGCTGACAATTACTACAGCAGAAACAAGTACGAAGCCGTAAAAGATCGCCGCCAGCCGGAGTTCGATCCGGAGCCTCTTCGTCTTGGTACCTTCCTGGTGGATGCGACCGCAGTCCTCGGTGCGACCTACAATTCGAATGTCTATGCACAGGACACCAACGAAGAATCTGACGTCATCGTCCGCATTGGCGGCGAGGCAGTGGGGCGGACGGATTGGAATGTCCATCAGGTCGGTTTCGACGTATCCGCGTATCAGAACGAATATCTCGACCTGTCAGACGAATCCGCGCCGTCACTTTATGCTGGCGTGAATGGCCGGCTCGATGTGACTCGGGATTTCTCGCTTGGTGCACGCGCATTTGCCGATCAATCGGTGCTGCAACGCTATGATCCGGCTGGACTCGGCGGACTGGAAAAGCCGATCGAGTACACCGCCGCTGGCGCAGAAGTGAGTGCCAATTACGCGAATGACCGGTTTCGTTGGGCCAATGCGGTTGGCGTTCGAGACTACAATTATAAAGACGGTCGTATCATTGGGTCTGGTGCCGTGTCGGATCAGGATTTCCGTGACAACGAAGATACCTACGCTCGCTCACGCCTGACATACGCGGTGTCACCTGACCTGGCGGTATTCGTTCAGGGAACGGCTCACGACACTTCTTTTGATACCACGCAAATTATTGGCGGCTTGCCGCGCAGCCGTGATTCCAAAGGATATACGATCGCTGCTGGTGTGGATTTTGAGCTTCAGTCCCTGATCCGCGGTGATGTTGCGCTCGGCTATCTCAATGAAGACAAGAAAGACAACTATTTCTCGGATGTGGATGGTGTTTCTGTCGATGGTCGGATTCAGTGGTTCCCGTCACGCCTGACGACAGTGACCTTCACGGGCAGCCGGCGCGTTTCGGACACTGGTATCTTTGAAGCGCCGAGTGCGCTCGCGACGAATTACGGTGCTGAAATTGATCATGAGCTTCGCCGGAATCTCATCTTGTCAGCGCAGGTCACTTTCTCCGACTTCGACTATCAGGAAATCGACCGCACTGACGAGATCACAAACTATCGTGTGGCGGCGACTTACAAGATGAACAAGCGTCTCCACATCGATGCCTTTGCACGGCACCTGGACTGGGATTCCAACGGAGCAAACGTCGCATTCGTGCCATCGTATGGAATCGACATGGTCGGCGTCGAGTTTCGTTTCCACCCCTAAGCAATTGCGGACTAATCCGCGCCTTCAGCTCACTCCAATCATCGGTACAGTGTTTTGACTAAGAGTTTCAGCTTCGAACTACCTTCACAGATGACCGGCCATGATGCGCCGGCCGGT
>CAJQNR010000109.1 GCA_905479715.1 uncultured Sphingorhabdus sp. | reverse complement strand
GCCAAAATGCTGCGCCGTCATGCCGAGCTGGTCGGTCTGCAAAGCAATTTCACCATCCTCGACACCGACGACCAGCTGCGTCTGCTCAAACAGCTGATCCAGGCCGAGGACGTCGACGACAAACGCTGGCCCGCGCGGATGCTCGCCGGTCTGATCGACCAGTGGAAGAACCGTGGCCTCAATCCGCAGGATCTCGATGCCAATGAGGCGGAGCGCTATGACAATGGCAAGGGCCAGCATTTCTACACGCTCTATCAGGAGCGGCTGAAGGCGCTCAACGCCTGCGATTTTGGTGACCTGCTGCTGCACTCGCTGAATCTGCTGAAGAATAATCGCGAGATTCTCGAACTTTACCAGAGCCGTTTCAAATATATATTAGTCGACGAATATCAGGACACCAACAGCTCGCAATATCTCTGGCTGCGGCTGCTCGCGCAGAGCCACAAGAATATCTGCTGCGTCGGCGATGATGACCAGTCGATCTATTCATGGCGCGGCGCGGAAGTCGCCAATATCCTGAAATTCGAAAAGGATTTTCCCGAAGCCAAGGTCGTCAAGCTGGAGCAGAATTACCGCTCGACGCCGCATATATTGGCCGCCGCATCGGGCCTGATCAATCATAACAGCGGTCGCCTCGGCAAGACCCTGTGGACCGAGGAAACCGAGGGCGACAAGGTGCAGGTGATCGGCGTCTGGGATGGCCCGGAAGAAGCGCGCCGCACCGGCGACGAGATCGAGGCGCTGCAGCAGATCAAGCAGGTCTCGCTCAACGATATCGCGATCCTCGTTCGCGCCCAGTTCCAGACCCGCGAGTTTGAGGACCGCTTCATCTCGATCGGCATGCCCTACAAGATCATCGGCGGGTTCCGCTTTTACGAGCGTGCAGAAATCCGCGATGCCTTGGCCTATCTCCGCGTGATTACCCAGCCCGCAGACGATCTTGCCTTCGAACGGATCGTCAACACGCCCAAGCGCGGTCTTGGGGATAAAACTGTGGAAAAGGTCCACCGCCTTGCCCGCGCCCAGGGCATCCCCCTCGCCGCCGCCGCGCTGAGCATCTGCGACACCGACGAACTGCCGCCGCGCGCGCGCAATACTTTGCTCGAACTGATGCGCAATTTCGGGCGCTGGCGGGAGATGGCGACCGATACCGACCATGCAGAACTGACCCGCATCGTTCTCGATGAATGCGGCTATACGACAATGCTGCAGGCCGACCGTTCGACCGAAGCTGCCGGACGTCTCGAGAATCTCACCGAGCTTGCCCGCGCGATGGAAGACTATGAAACGCTTGGCGCGTTTCTGGAACATGTCAGCCTCGTCATGGACAATGACGCGCGCGACGACGAACCCAAGGTCACGATCATGACCATGCACGGTGCCAAGGGACTGGAATATGATCATGTCTTCTGCGCCGGCTGGGAAGAAGGCGTGTTCCCGTCGCAGCGCAGCCTCGACGAGGGCGGCATTGCCAGCCTTGAGGAAGAACGCCGCCTCGCCTATGTCGCGATCACCCGGGCAAAAAAGAAATGCACGATCTTCCACGCCGCCAACCGGCGGATCTACGGCCAGTGGACCAGTTCCATCCCATCGCGGTTCATCGGCGAATTGCCGGAGGACCATGTCGAGCATGAAAGCAGCATGAGCGGCGGCGAAAGCCTGTGGCGCGCCAACTGGAGCGAGAATAGCGACCCGTTCTCTCATCTCGCCGCAGCCAATGCCACCAGAGCCGGCCAGCGCGGCCCCGGCTGGCAACGCGCCGCAGCCTCCAACTTCGACAAAACGCCCCGAAACATCAAGGAAGCCCGCCGCAGCGCCGTCTCCCTGGGCAACAAGGGTCGCGACGACGTAAAAGTCGGCATGCGCGTCTTCCACAGCAAATTCGGCTATGGTGAAGTGAAGGCGAAAGAAGGCAACAAGCTGGAAATCGCGTTCGAGAAGTCGGGCGACAAAAGGGTATTGGACAGCTTTGTCGAGGTGGCTTGAGAGCTTCCGGTTGTAGAACCTGAATATCCGTTCGTCCTGAGCTTGTCGAAGGACCTCTAGCGACGAGAACCGTGGTTCGACAGGCTCACCACGAACGGCTTTGTTCTCACCCCTCCTCGGAAGAAGAGGGACTTAATACTCACCCCACCACCGACATCTTCACCCCCAGCGCCTTCAATATCGCCAGCAGCGTATCCAGCGTCGGATTGCCACCCTCTCCCAGCGCCTTGTAGAGCGCCGAACGGGACAGGCCGGTTTGCTTTTGCAGATCGGTCATCCCGCGGGCGCGGGCGACATTGTTGAGGGCCAGCCGGATTTCTTCCGCATCCCCTTCCTCGAACGCCATGGCGAGATATTCCGAGATCATCTCTTCGCTATCAAGAAATTCCGTTGCATCCCACGGTCTCAGTTCGAGCTTTTCATCCATCAAAAAATCTCATCATTTCTTCGCCATCGCCTGCGCGCGGGCAATATCGGCATTTTGCTGTTTCTTCGTTCCGCCGCACAGCAGAATGACAATTTCTCCATTTCCCCGTTGAACAAAATACAGTCGATATCCCGGCCCGTAATCAATCCGCAATTCACTCACGCCACCGCCAACGGACTTCACGTCTCCGAAATTGCCGAGGGACAAGCGATCAATTCGCTGAACAATTTTTGCGATCGCCCTTCGGTCCTTGAGCCGCTTCAACCAGCGAACAAATGTCTGACTGCGGACAATCTCAACCATTGGCACAGTATCGAGAAAAGCAGTCCAGTTGTCCACTATAGTACACATATCGACCGCAACTGTCAATCGTCGAACGCATCCTGCGTTCCGGGAATCTTATATATTACCCCTCAATATCCCCCGCGCTTCTTCTTGTTTTTCTTCCGCACCACAAGAACCAGTGTACAGATCCCGGAAGCCAGCAGCGCGATCAGCGCATAAGCGATTATCAGACGAAGCTCCATATCAGGTCCCGCCCTGCCGTGCGTCGTTACCGTCTTCCTCGGCAAATTCCTGAGCAATTTCCGCGTCGAGTTTGTCGCGCGGGCTCAAATGGCCGGCTTCGCGTTTTTCGGCCTGAATTGCTTCGAGACCCCACGCCTTCGCGGCAGCGGCAGCGACGATGCGGCGACTCTCCAGCGGATCATTGGCGGCGAGGTCGAGTTGCCGTGCCTCTTGTTCACGGCAGGTGCTTGCCTTTACACGCATGGTGGTCGCCCTTCCTGTTCGATCATTTCCCGCGATTGTTTTTCATATTCTCGAGGCCGGCGACAACACCCGCCTTGGCCGAGGGATTGGAAGCATTATTCTTGACCTTGGCGGCTTTCGGCTTGCGGACCTCGCGATTGGATTTCTTCTGTGATTTGGCCATGATATTTCCTTCCGGGGTGATTTTCGGGCGGCAGCCAGTGGGTCATCTCCAAGAGACGACAAGTCGGGTTGGCTGTCGGTGAACAAACTCAAACGATAGTGCTGCGAATGATATCCTGCCTCAGGAAAGCCGGTCAGAGTCATTTCTGAGCGTGAAGAGGCAATGCCGGTCAGGACTGCAATCCTGCAATCACGAAGGCCTGTTCACTATATAGGAAGGGATAACGGCGATTGTAAGGCCAGTGCGATGTTAAACGCGCTCATAGGCTGGCAGATCCTAATCTTACAAAATCGCGTCGCCGACACCCAACATCTTGCCATTGGTCACGATCACCCGGTCGCCGAGCTTTGCCTGTTCGAACAGCCGCCGGGCGAATTCGAGCGGCACACCGATGCAGCCGCGCGTGCCCCATCCCCATTTGACGTCGGAAGCATGGATCGCGACGCCATCATTGGTCAGCCGCAGCATATAGGGCATGGGCGAACCATAGATATTGGAGACATGGTCCTTGCTCTTCTGGGTGATCGGAAAGACGCCGGTCGGAGTCGGCTTTTCGGAATCGCCAAAGGTGATCACCGCCGCGCCAATTTCATAGCCGGCCCGGAAAACGGAAATACTCTCGGCCTTGAGATCGACGGTCACGACCAGCTCGCCCTCGGGCACGCCTTCGTCATCCCATTTATAATAGCCATGGACGAAAGGTTCGTCGATCTGGAGAATGCGCTTGACCACGAACTTGTCGCTCAGCGGCAGTTTTTCAGCAATGTCGATCGGATCCGCGTCAATCGGTTCGACCGCGGATATTTTCTGCGCGACCGGTTCGGGAGTCACATTCTCGGCAACCATCGTCTTCGACGGCACGGAAGAGTTACCGGCATCGGCGCGTGTCAGGCCGACCAGAAACATGGCGACGATCGCCAGCGCCGTCATCAGCAGGATCGCAGCACTCACCCGATATGCAATTTTCTCGACCATCACCAATACTCCATTCGTTAAGGGAGTATTTACCATGGATTCGCGAGAAAAAATCCCCGATTTTCGGGCCGTCCCGCTGCGGTACGGCGCCAGCCGGGATGTTAAAGACAAGCGTTAACGGAGGAGACCAGGCACCCGCGCTCGTGCATGCCTCCCCCTCTTCTACTGTTGCTAGAAGACCGCCTTTGCTTCTGCTTCCTTCATCATCGCCTTGCGCACCATCGGAATCGGCGGGCCGCCATAGCTGAGGAACTCGTCGTGGAAAGCCTTCCATTTTTTGCGGTCGCCACCGGTCCAGTCTTCCCGCAATTTGCGGATCATCAGCTTGCCCATCGTGTAATTGAGATAGGCCGGATCATAGGTTCCGCGCGCTGCCTGCTGGGTCGCGTTGCCAAGATCCTGATAACATTCCTTCTGAAACATATCGAGACTCTGCTCGACCGTCATCCCGCGCGCGTGCAGGCCGATGGCCGAAAGATAGCGGCAGTTGCGCAGCAGCGCATTGGACAGCTGACCGATTTTGGTTTCCGGATCGCCGTCGTGCAGACCGGCTTCGACCATCATCTCCTCGGTATAATGGGCCCAGCCCTCGGCAAAGGCATAGCCGACGAACAATTTCCCAAAAATCGATTTTGCGCGATTGCTGTGCAGGAAGTTGAGAAAATGGCCCGGCCATACTTCGTGGATCGACGTCCCGAGCAGGTCCATCTTGCCGGGAATATAGGCGGCGCGAGTGGCTTCATCCCAGGACGGGTCCGGCGGCGAGATATAATAGACGCTCGGCAGGCCTTTTTCATATGGTCCGGGAATATCGATATAGGCGCTGTTCTGCCGGTTATAAGGCGGCGATTCCTCGACCTGTGCGACCTCGGTACCGGGGATGCTTACCAGATCCTTGTCTAGGATGAACTGGCGCAGCGGCGGCAATTGGTCGCGGGCTTCCTGCACCGGACCATTTTCCGGCTTGTTTGCCGCCATTTTGGCGAAACAGTCGACGATGCTCGCGCCCGGCGCGAATTTGCCGCATGCATCGGCCAGCGCCGCCTGATTGCGCTTGAGATCGGCGCGGCCAATGGCTTCCAGCTCGTCGAGCGAGATATTGACGCCCTCGGTCTTGCTCACCATCGCTGCAAATTTGTCAGCGCCCAGCGCATAGCCGTCCTTGGTCGCCGGAACCGAGCCGATATGGCCGGATAGCTCCTTCATCGCTGCGGCGGCCGCAGCGGCGGCAACGTCAAATTCCCGCTGGAGTTCGCTGTCCTTGACCTCGGCAAAGGCCGTTTTGGCATCACCGGTAAAATAATCGGCAAAACCGCCAAAAGCTGCCTGACCGAATTTGAGATAGGTTTCCGGCAGCGGCAGCTTCAGGTTATCCTTGATCTGCGCCGCGGCAGCCGGAACCGCATTGGCATATTTGATAAAGGCCTGCATCCGTGTTTTCGCATCGGCATAGGGCCGCGCGATATAGACATTGGGATCGAGCGCTCCGACATAATAAGCGGGATTTTTATGCGGCGAGTCGGCGGTCTCGAGCCAGAAAAGCTCGCCCTCCATCACGCTCACCAGATAATCCCGTTCAAATTTTTCGCTTTCGCTCAGATCAGCGGCATCAATCGCCTGCGCATCCGCGATCGCCTGTTTGCGGATAGCAACGGCCTGTTTCAGGCCTTCGGCGCTCCAGTCGGGAAGCTGTCCGTCAAATTCATGCTTGCCCTGATAGACGGCAAATGTCGGGTTGACCGGGAAATACCCGTCAAGGAAGGTCGAGAGATAGCTGCCCCAGGCCGTGTCCTGATCAATTTCCATCGCTGCGACCGGTTGATCCTCGATCTTCTTGCATCCGGTAACGGTCAGGGCGGCCAGCGATACTGCCAGCGTCAAATTGCGTAGCTTCATTTTTATCTCCCGCGGGAATATTGCATTTGATTGTTTCGGTGGCCGCTGATTGGCATAGTCGTCGGTCGCTTGGCCAGCCCTATTCGACGAACCGCGCCGTCCCGAATCGGTGCGCCGGAGCATGAATTGATTGCAGCAACTTACGGGAATCGCTAGCAGGCACCTTGTGATCAGCCCCGCGCCCCATCCCTTTACAATAGCCAATTATCGCTACCTCTGGTTCTCGCGGCTGGCGGCGATGTTTGCGCTTTATGCGATGATGCTGATCCTCGGCTGGCAAGCCTATAATCTCGCCCGCGAAGATATGGGGATCAGCGCGTCGGCAGGCATATTGGGCCTGCTCGGCTTGCTGCAATTTGTGCCCCTGTTCATCCTGACACCGCTGGTCGGCTGGGTTGCAGACCATATGGATCGCCGGTGGATCGCACGCATTGTGCTGGCATCGCAGGCGATGATCGCCCTGACGCTCGCGTTGCTGACGGCGAGCGGCAGCATCACCCTGTGGACCATCTATATCATTGCCGTACTGCTCGGCATTTGCCGGGCTTTTCTTGGCCCGGCGATCAGTTCGCTGGCCCCCACTCTCGTCCCGAAAGGCTCCATTCCGCGCGCCATAGCGCTCTCGACCATAGCATGGCAGGTTGGTGTCATCGCCGGCCCCGGCATGGCCGGACCGCTTTACAAGGTCGACGCCTCTCTGCCCTATTTCGTCTGCGCCGCACTCTATGCGCTGGCAACACTGGCCATGTTCCTGATCGGGCCGATCCCCCGCGCGCCGGCAGACAAGACCAAAAGCCCGCTGCAGCAGGTCGGCGACGGCATGGCCTATGTCTGGACCAACAAACTCGTGCTGGGCGCAATCACGCTTGATCTGCTGGTGATGTTCCTTGCCGGGGCAACCGCGATGATCCCGGTCTTTGCGAAAGACATATTGCACGCCGGTGAAATCGGGCTGTCGCTGCTCGCCGCGTCTCCGGCCGTGGGTGCGGTGATTGTCGCCCTAATCTTCTCCTTTGCCCCGCTCAGCAAGAATGTCGGCAACAGCATGCTCGGCGCGATGGCCGTGTTCGGACTGGGCACGATCGGTTTTGGCCTCAGCACGAATCTCTATCTGTCGATGGCCTGCCTCGGGATTTGCGGAGCCGCCGACATGTTTGGTGTCTATGTCCGCAGTTCGCTGATCCAGCTCCACACACCGGATGCCAAGCGCGGACGGGTCGGCGCGGTCAGCCAGATGACGATCAGCGCGTCCAACGAACTCGGCGATGCGCTGTCCGGCGGCCTCGCCGTTTTGTTCGGCCCCGTCGCGGCCATTGTCGCGGGCGGAGCCGGTGCTATAATGATCACCGGACTCTGGTCACGTCTGTTTCCGCAACTCGGCGCGGCGAGAACATTTGATCCACCCGCGGATCTCGAATACGAATCGGCAAGACGCGAACCGGCAGACACATAGGAGTGCAGGACAATGATCGCCAATAACATTCTCGAAACAATCGGAAATACACCGCACATCAAGATGCAGCGCCTGTTCGGCGATGCCCAGGTCTGGATCAAGTCGGAACGCTCCAACCCGGGCGGATCGATCAAGGACCGGATCGGGCTGGCGATGATCGAGGATGCCGAGAAATCCGGTGCGCTCAAGCCCGGCGGCACGATCATCGAGCCGACCTCCGGCAATACCGGTGTGGGCCTTGCGATGGTCGCAGCGGTCAAGGGCTATAATCTGATATTGGTGATGCCCGAGTCGATGTCGCTCGAACGGCGCCGTTTGATGCTTGCCTATGGCGCGTCCTTTGACCTGAGCCCGAGAGAAAAAGGAATGAAGGGCGCGATTGAACGGGCGCAGGAACTGGTCGACCAAACGCCCGGGGCCTGGATGCCGCAACAATTCGAAAATCCCGCCAATTTTGAAGTACACAAGCGTACGACGGCCATGGAAATCCTCAATGATTTCAAGGATAATCCACTCGACGCGATCATTACCGGCGTCGGCACAGGCGGCCATATCACCGGCGTCGCGGAGGTACTGAAAGACCATTGGAGCCATTTGAAAGTCTATGCTGTCGAACCGACCAACTCGCCGGTGATCAGCGGCGGCCAGCCCGGCCCGCACCCGATTCAGGGCATTGGCGCCGGCTTCATCCCGGGCAATCTCCACACCCAGAGCATCGACGGCGCGATTCAGGTCGATCCGGCCGATGCCAAGGCGATGGCGCTGAGAGCCGCCAGCGAAGAGGGCATGCTGGTGGGCATATCCTCCGGCGCGACCCTGGCGGCGATTGCTCAGAAGCTGCCGGAACTCGGCAATCAGGCTAAAATTCTCGGTTTCAACTATGACACCGGCGAACGCTATCTATCCGTCCCAGAGTTTTTGCCCGAAGAATGAGTTCGATCGAGGTCCAGCAATTCACCTATCACCATGGTGACGTAGAATTATCCGGCTATATGGCGCAGCCCAGCCGCTATCCACGCGCGGCCATATTGATCGTTCCGACGATCATGGGGCCGAACAAGCAAATGTTCGATCGCGCCAGATGGCTTGCGTCCCTGGGCTATAGCGCGATGGTCTGCGACCTCTATGGAAAGGGGCCCATCGAAAATATGCGCGAGGCGCGTCTATTGGCAGACGAGTTGCGCGCGGATGCCGAATATTATCGGGACCGATTCCGCTGTGCACTCGAAGAATTGCGCAGGCGATCGACGCTGGGCAATAACCGGATCGGTGCGATTGGCTATTGCATGGGCGGTGAAATCGTACTCGAAATGGCGCGCGGCGGGGAAGATCTCGCTCTGGTGGTCAGTTTTCACGGCCTGCTGGCGACACCGCTACCGGCCAAGCGCGGGACCATCAAATCGCGCATCCTGGTCTGCCATGGCCGCGCCGACCCGCTCGTACCGCCCAAGCAGATGCGCGGCTTTATGGAAGAAATGGATTTCGCCGGCGCCGATTGTCACATCCATATCTATTCCGGCGTGCTCCACGGCTTCACCGATATCAGCGGCTCGGGATCGATGGATGCGATCAAATATAACGCATCGGCCGATCGACAAAGCAAAGCGGCCATGCTCAGCATGTTTGATGAAGTGTTTGAAAATAAACGAACACCGGGCGAGCAATAGGCCCGGTGTTCGATAGATCGGCGAATTGCTGATTCAGTCGGGCTTGCCATCCCCGTCCGTGTCGAGCGCATCTGGCTGGTTGTCACCATCGGTATCCCAGACATCGGGCTGAGCATCGCCATCCCGATCCCAGGCGTCCATGACGCCATCACCATCTGTATCAATAGTCGGGGCCGGAATTTCCGATGGTGCCTCATCAGAGGATTCCGGTTGTGCGGCATTGGCTGCGACCGACAGTCCCAATCCGACGGTAATCAGATAGGGGGTCATCCGGCGCAGGCCATTTGAGGCTATTTTGGAATGCATTGCATATACTCCTTATGCATATCATTCCCCTGTCACGGCTGTTGTGCCGCAATCCCGGTCACCGGTCCAGCGACCATCGACTACAGGGGCGGAATTGGCGCTAAGCTGTTGATTTCTGTAATCTATCTGCGAATAAACACCGTTTGTCGCAACCAGCCGTCATTCTGGGCGCTGACAGATTCTGGGCCAGAGTTGGTCGAAAAATTGTCACATTTCACGATATAATCAGAAAAACGGGTCCGGGGCATTTCAACAGAAAGGTTGCGAGCCATGTCCGGGAACAAGGTTCAGGATATATCGACGAAAAGTACAGAAACAAACAGCCGGCCATTGATCATCAGACTGGGCAAACGGCTGCGCGGGGCGATGAACCGAATATCGACCGCCCATTCGAAAATTCCCAACGAACCGATCCTGCAGGCCGCGGACTTTCCGTGGACCAATCGACTGACAAAACACTGGAAGAATATCGCCCGCGAAGCAGAATCAATTCTGCGTCACCGCGACGCGGTTCCGCCGCTCAAGGATATTTCCCCCGATCATGCGCGGATTGCCGGCGATGGCAACTGGCGCTCTTTCTTTCTGATCGGCTATGGCTATGAAGTCGCGGAAAATTGCGCGCGCGCTCCGGTCACGGCAGAACTGGTGCGCCGGATACCCGGTCTCAATTCGGCCTTTTTCTCGATCCTCGAGCCCGGAGCCACCATTCCCCGCCATCGCGGAGTCACCCGTGGCCTGGTCACCTGTCATCTCGGCCTGATCGTGCCCGACCAGCCCGAAAAATGCGTGATGCAGGTCGAAGATACCGATCTGCACTGGGAGCCGGGCAAATGGCTGGTCTTCGATGACAGCTGTGATCACGAAGTGCATAACCATAGCGACCAGCGCCGGGTCATCCTGCTGATTCAGGTAAAGCGCCCGATGCGCCTGATTGGCCGCGTTGCCAATGATCTCGCGCTGTGGGGCATTCGCCGGTCACCCTTTGTGCAGGATGCCCGGCGAAATCTCACCAATTGGGAAGACGCCTATAAACAGGCGGAACAGAATGAAGCAGCCTGATCAGATCGTTCAGGCGACTGCGAACATGTCCGGATCCAGCGCCATGATAGAATCGGCACCGCCTTCGATCTTGCGACGGAGCGATCCGGTATCCGGCAGGAAACGTTCGGCAAAATATTGCGCGGTCACCAGCTTGGCTTCGTAATATTTCGGATTGTCGGTCCCGGCGTCGAGAGCCGCCTGGGCCGCCTTGCTCATCCGCAACCACATCAGTCCGAGCGACACAATGCCCATCAGATGCATATAATGATAGGCGCCGGCGCCGGCATTGTTGGGATTGGTCATCGCATTTTGCATGAACCACATCGTCGCCTTCTGCAGTTCACCATTGGCCTTTTCCAGAGCTTCGGCAAATCCGGAAAGTTTTCCATGGCCTTTCGCTTCGGTAATTTCGTCGGCGACCACCTTGAAAAAGGCCTGCACCGCACGACCGCCATTCTGGCCAAGTTTGCGACCGACGAGGTCCATCGCCTGAATGCCGTTGGTGCCTTCATAGATCATCGCAATCCGCGCATCGCGCACGAACTGTTCCATGCCCCATTCCTTGATATAGCCATGGCCGCCATAGACCTGCTGCGATTCCGTCGCGATCTGATAGCCCATATAGGTGCCATAGCCCTTGACCACCGGGGTCAGCAGGCTGACCAGATCATTTGCCAGCTGCCGCTCTTCCTCGCCTTCGGCCTTGTCCGCCAGATCGACCTGCAACGCGCCCCAGAGCACCAGCGCCCGCATAGACTCGGTAAACGCCTTGCCGTCCATCAGCATCCGGCGCACGTCAGGGTGGACGAACAGCGTATCCGCTTTTTCTTCCGGATCCTGTGCCCCGGTCAGCGCCCTGCCCTGACGCCGGTCACCGGCATAGATCACGGCATTCTGATAGGCGATCTCGCCTTGTGCCAGACCCTGAAGCCCCACGCCGAGACGCGCTGCGTTCATCATGATGAACATTGCGCGCAGGCCCTTATTCTCTTCGCCAACCATATAGCCGGTCGCGCCGTCATAGTTCATCACGCAGGTGGCGTTGCCGTGAATGCCCATTTTTTCCTCGATAGAACCACAGCTCACATTATTGCGCTCGCCCAGCGTGCCGTCCTCGTTGACGAGAAATTTTGGTACGATGAACAGCGAGATGCCTTTGGAACTGTCGGGAGCGCCCGGTGTCTTGGCCAGCACGAGGTGGATGATATTTTCCGCCATGTCATGCTCGCCGGCGGAAATGAAAATCTTCTGGCCGGTGATCGAATAGCTGCCACCCGCCATCGGTTCGGCCTTGGTGCGGATAAGGCCCAGATCGGTACCGCAATGCGCTTCGGTCAGGTTCATCGTACCGGTCCATTTGCCGGATATCATCTGGGTAGCATAAGTGTGCTTTTGTTCTTCGCTGCCCTCGGTAAGGATCGACGCAATCGCGCCCTGCGTCAGGCCGCTGTACATTTCCAGCGCCTGATTGGCAGAAACCATGAATTCCATCACCGCGTTGCCGACGACGCGCGGCAAGCCCTGGCCACCAAATTCCTCGGGCGAGGACAAGGTCGTCCAGCCGCCGTCGGTCAGTTGCTGATAGGCTTGCTTGAAGCCCTTTGGCGTGGTGACCGAGCCATCTTCATGACGGGTGCAGCCTTCTTCATCACCGACCTGATTGAGCGGGTGGAGCACTTCGGTGGAAAATTTTCCCGCCTCGGTCAGGATTGCGTCGACCATTTCGGGCGTCGCATTTTCAAACCCGGGCAGGTTCGCATAACCCTCCAGATTGAGAACTTCATTGAGGATGAACCGGACTTCGCCGATCGGTGCGGTATAACTGGGCATGATATATTACTTTCTGCTCAAATGGGGGTGCCGGACCTTACCGGCGTCTATCCTCTATTGATGCTGCGCTTTTGCGTCCGCCATGGCGACCTGCACAGTCTTGATAAAGCCGGTCAGTTCCTTGATCGAGCTGTCGATATCGGCGCGCTGTTTTTTCAGCGTATCGACCTTTTCCTGACATTTCTCGATGGTCACTACCATCTGTGTCTTGCGCCCATCACCAAGATCGTAAAGATCGATCATATCACGGATTTCGGTCAGGCTGAACCCGACGTTTTTCGCCCGCATGATCCAGGCAAGGCGTGCCCGGTCGCGTTTGGTATAAACGCGCGACAAACCCTTGCGGTGTGGAGCGATAAGCCCTTCATCCTCATAGAATCGCAGAGCACGGGCGGTGACGCCAAATTCTTCTGACAGGTCCGAGATCGTATAGGTTTCCCTATTTTTCAGATCGGGCGTATCAAGTTCGGCATGGTTTGGCGGCTTCGACATTTCCCTTTGTTAGCTTACGCTAACGTAAACGTCAAGACTAGCTGCCGGGGCACAGACTTTCAAAATCACGCCCGCTCGTCGACCGGGCCACCGCGTCCCCCTCACCGATCATGTAGAAGCTGACTCCTTCAAAGCCGGCGCGCG
The DNA here is from genome assembly GCA_905479715.1 of uncultured Sphingorhabdus sp. Classification (GTDB taxonomy): domain Bacteria; phylum Pseudomonadota; class Alphaproteobacteria; order Sphingomonadales; family Sphingomonadaceae; genus Parasphingorhabdus. The sequence continues at coordinate 6,863 of CAJQNR010000109.1, read as the reverse complement.
GGCTGCAATAGCTTGAACAGGCTTCTGGCAGACTGCCGGGGAATTCCAGCTCGACGCCATCAAACCGCGCCGAAAAGGTGCATTTTTTCTCACTGTTCAGCGTGATTGTGACATTCTCACCATCGCGTTCGGCTTCGCCCAGCCCTTCGCATTTGGTCTCGGGTCCGAACACCGCGATCATCCCGACCTGATAGCCATTCTGGTCATTGCCGACCGCGCAAAAGCTGTCCGTCCCCAAATCGCTCCGCCGTTCAAAAGCGCCGGAAAGCGTTACCTTGCGGGCATCGGGAATGACGCCCGCATCAATCGCGGCCTGTTCCAGCGACGAAAGCTCGGTGTCCGGCTTTTCAGGACCGGATTGGCCCTGGCCGCAGCCCGCCAGCACCAGGGCCCAAATCAACACAAGGCTGCGACTCAAGCGACCGGCTCCAACTTCCCGTCGACGATCTTGCGGTAGAAACAGCTTCTCTGACCCGTATGGCAGGCGGGCCCGGCAGGCACAGCCTTGATCCACAGCGCGTCCTGATCGCAATCAATCCGCATCTCGGTCACCGACAGAATGTTCCCCGATGTTTCGCCCTTCTTCCACAGGCATTGACGGCTGCGCGAATAGAAATGGGCGATGCCGCTGTCCTGAGTCAGCTGCAGCGCCTCGGCGTTCATATGGGCCAGCATCAGCAGTTCTCCCGACGAATCATCGGTGACAACCGCGGTAATCAGGCCGTTCGAATCATATTTCGGCTGGAGTGTATTTCCGGTCTCTCGATCATGTTCACTTTTTGTCATGGCGTTGGATTAAGGCCCGATCCGTTCCCGTGCAACGGCTAATGGCGCAATAGGCGGAACCCCTTTCTGCCCAATCAAGCAATATTATGATTTTATGACATTGGGGGCAGACAAAGCCCCCGTTCGTACCTATATGGCAGGCATCCCGCGCCCGACCAATTACATGCCAGGTGAGATATGCTGACAACCCACCCGTTTGATGATGATAAGCTACGGGAAGAGTGTGGCGTTTTTGGAATCGCCGGCATTGACGACGCAGCCGCCATGGTTGCACTCGGCCTTCACGCTCTTCAACACCGTGGCCAGGAAGCCGCCGGCATCACCTGCCGCAACGGCAAGGAATTTTACAGCCACCGCGCGCTTGGTCCGGTCGCCGGCAATTTCGACAGCGAAGAAGTGATCAACCGGCTGCGCGGCGATTCTGCCTGTGGCCATGTCCGCTATTCGACCACCGGTGCCGGCACTTTGCGCAACGTCCAGCCGCTCGAAGCAGATCTTGCTTCCGGCGGCTTTGCCATTGCCCATAATGGCAATATTTCCAATGCCCTGGCATTGCGGGACGAGCTGGTCCGCCATGGCTCTATTTTCCAGTCGACCAGCGATACCGAGGTCATCATCCATCTGGTGGCGACGTCCAAATATCGCACCCTGCTCGACAAGTTCATCGATGCCCTGCGACAAGTCGAAGGCGCTTATTCGCTGATCTGCATGACCGCCGAGGGCATGATCGCCTGCCGCGATCCGCTCGGCATCCGTCCGCTGGTCATGGGCCGGATCGGGGAAGCCTATGTCTTTGCTTCCGAAACCGTCGCGCTCGATCTGGTCGGCGCGGAATATGTCCGCAGTGTCGAACCCGGCGAACTGATCGTGGTCACCAATGGTGAACTGCGCTCCCATCGCCCCTTTCCCAAGGCCCAGGCCCGGCCATGCATTTTTGAACAGGTCTATTTTTCCCGCCCCGACTCGATCGTCGACGGCAATTCGGTTTACAGCGTACGCAAGGGCATCGGCGCGCAACTCGCGATGGAAAGCCCGGTCTCCGCAGATTATGTGATCCCGGTTCCGGACAGCGGCACTCCCGCCGCCCTCGGCTTTGCTGAAGAATCGGGCATCCCCTTCGACCTCGGCATCATCCGGTCCCATTATATCGGGCGCACCTTCATCCAGCCGGGCGACGGGGTCCGGCATCTCGGCGTCAAGCTCAAGCACAATGCCAACCGCCCGCTGGTCAATGGCAAGAAAATCGTACTGGTCGACGACTCGATCGTGCGCGGCACCACCAGCCTGAAAATTGTCCAGATGATGCGCGAAGCCGGCGCGGCGGAAGTCCATATGCGGATCGCCAGCCCGCCGACCATGCACAGCTGCTTCTATGGCGTGAACACGCCGAAGCGCGAAAAATTGCTCGCGGCCCGCAAGTCGATCGAGCAAATGCGCGAATTCATCCAGGCCGACAGCCTCGCTTTCGTTTCCATCGATGGCCTCTACCGCGCTGCAGGCGAAGAAACCCGGCACAATATTCAGCCGCAATTTTGCGACGCCTGTTTCACCGGCGCTTATCCGACCGCTCTTACCGACCGCGACGGAGAGGAAGAACCGGACCAGCTCAGCATGCTCAACGAACGGCTCGATTCGAGCCCTGCGGAACGGCGCCTTGAGCCATCGGGCGATATGCCACGACTCAAACAATCGGCAAATTAAGAATGAAATTTGAAGGTCAACTGGCCCTCGTTACGGGTGCGAGCCGCGGTATCGGAGCGGCGACGGCGCTGGCGCTCGCCAAGGAAGGCGCCCATGTCGTTATTACCGCGCGCAACGCGGATGATCTGGAAAAGATCGAAGAGGAAATCCACCGGTCCGGAGGGAATGCCACCATCGCGCCGCTCGACCTGACCGACGGCGACAGTATCGGACGTCTCGCCACGGCGATTTCCGAACGGTGGGACGGACTCGACATTCTCGTGCTCAACGCCGCCATGCTTGGTTCGCTCGGACCGGTTCCGGCGATTGACGGCAAAGAATTCAACAAGATCCTGACCCTCAACCTGATCGCACAGCAGGCGTTGATTGCCGGATTTGATCCGATGCTCCGCAAGAGCGACAATGCCCGTGTCGTTGCCATGACCAGCAGCGTCGCGCGAAAACCACGGGCATTTTGGAGCGCTTATGGTGCATCAAAGGCCGCTCTCGAGACACTTTTGCTCAGCTATGGTGAAGAAATGCGCAATTTGGGCCAGATTCGTACAGCCATTGTCGATCCCGGCCGGACCCGCACCGAAATGCGCGCCAGCGCCTATCCTGGCGAAGATCCGGCCAGCGTCAAGCTGCCATCAGTTGTCGCCGACCGGCTGGTCGAAATACTCGCCAGCGATTTTGAAACCGGCGAGCATTTCCAGATCAGCTGACCGGCGGTTCCGCCGCGACATATTTTTTCACCGCTTCGAAGAAGGCGATCCGCTGGTTTTTCTGCTCGTCGGGTGATGCAGCCGGCCAGTTGCCGTTGGTCGCGATGACCAGTTTTTGCGCGGGATCGATGAAGATACCCTGGCCAAAAATGCCCTGTCCAGCGAAACTGCCGTCATCAAAGGTCCACCATTGATAGCCATAGCCGCGACCGTCTATCCCGATGTCCGCCTGCTTGGTGCCTGCCTTTTCAAACCAGCCATCCGGCACCACGGACGTCTCGCCGATCTTGCCGCCATTCATGGCGAATTGCCCGAACAAGGCATAGTCGCGCACGGTTGCCGAGATGCAGCAGCCGCCAATTTCCTTGCCGCCTTCGTTCAGCAGCCATTCGGCATCCTGTCCCATTCCATAAGGTTTCCAGACCTTTTCGGACAAATATTCAGACAAAGTCTTGCCTGTAGCCTTGGCCACCAGAACGCCGATCAAATTGGTCTCGCCGGTATTATATTGCCAGCGCGTCCCCGGCGTCGCTTCATTTTTCAGCGTCTTCATATAGACGATGATCGGGTCCATCCCGTCGACCGGCTTGGTATTGTTGAACAAGGCGACATCGGATTTCGGATCGGCATAATCCTCATTCCATTTGACGCCCGATGTCATGGTCAGCAATTGCCGAACCGTTACGCCGTCATAGCCGCTCCCCTTCAACTCGGGGATATAGGTGGTCAACGGATCCTCGATCGACTTGATGAAGCCATCCTTGATCGCCGCACCAACCAGCGTCGAGACCAGTGATTTGGCGACCGAGAAAGATGTCCACCGGCCATCCTTGTCGAAGTCGCGGCGATATTCTTCCTTGCGGATTTTGCCGTCCTGCAAAATGACCATCCCGGCCAGTCTCTGCTGGTCCATATAATCATTGATCGACAGCGGCTTGCCCGCGACCTCGAAACTGTCCGGCAATGCCGTACCCATTTCCAAAATCTTCGGATTGTCACCAGCGGCGATGGTGTTGGACGGCACCAATGTGTCCATCATCCGGAACGCCTTGTCCCGCTGGGAATCAGTCCAGAACAGGATATTCTTGTCGGTCGGCAGGCCCGCCGCATCCGCAGCCACTTTCTGCACCTGTTCGCAAGCCGTCACACTCAGACAGACGGTGCTCAGCATCGCCAGTGTTCCCCACAACCTCATCATCCACTCTCCCGTTTATTATTCTTTTATCAATGTAACCTGTGCCACGTCGATGCCGCCGCCGCGGAAACCACCTTCGCAATAATCGAAATAGTAGCGCCACAAGCGGACGAATTTCTCGTCAAATCCGGTCGGCAGGTCCCCGCGATCAACCGTATCGTCAAAGCGTTCGCGCCAGATTTTCAATGTCTCGGCATAGTCGAGGCCGAAATTTGTCTGATCGGTCCACTGCAATCCGCGGGCCTCCGCCAGCGCGCGGAAGCGGCTTTCCGACAGCAGCATGCCGCCGGGGAAAATATAGGTCTGGATGAAGTCGGCGCTGGATGCATATTGCTCGAATATATCGTCCGCAATGCAGATATATTGCAATGCCGCGCGGCCGCCCGGCTTCAGATTGCGCGCGATGCAGTCGAGGAAATCGGGCCAATATTTCTGGCCGACTGCCTCCACCATTTCGACACTGGCAATGGCATCAAACTGGCCTTCGACATCGCGGTAATCCTGAATGAGAAATTGGGCTTCGGGATGATGCTGCCGCGCCCATGCGGTCTGTTCATCGGACAGCGAGATGCCGGTCACTTTCAGACCATGATCGCGCGCCAGACTGCCCGACAGCGTGCCCCATCCGCAGCCGATTTCCAGCACGCTGTCGCCCGGCTTAGTCGCCAGCCGCTGCGCAATCGCTTCAACCTTGTTGCGCTGCGCCTGCTCCAGACTATCTTTTGCGTCGGCAAAGATCGCGCTCGAATAGCTCATGCTCTCGTCCAGCCAGAGCGCGTAGAAATCATTGCCGAGATCATAATGATATTGGATATTCTGCCGCGCACGCCGTTTGTCATTGCCGCGCTTCTTGTGGCGGTGCTTGACCATCCAGTTGAAGAAACCGGACGCCCGGCCGGTGTTTTTGAGCCCGGCACGGTTGCGGGTAAAAAGGTCGAACACCGGCACCAGATCCGGACTGTCCCACTCGCCCAGTTCCCAGGCCCGATACCAGCCAACCGATCCGCCCTTGATCAGCCGCAGCAGCGCATTCCAGCTGTGCAACTGGATTTCTGCCATCGGCCCTTCGCCGCGCCCACCGAGGATTCGGGTAGTGCCGTCGGGCAGCTTGCCCTCGAACGTGCCATGATCCATCCCGGCATCGATCCGGTCGAGAATATGATGAAAGCCCGGCGCAAACAGGCGCGCGAAAAAACCGCCGCCGATGGCGAAACGTTTGCGTGCATCCAGCAGATGCTGGCCGCGCTTGGGAGTTTCAACGTTCATGGCCACAAATATGGACCAGCGCTAAGCGCTTGGCAACGTAGAACTATCCCTTAGTTCAGTTACCCGGAGCGGCAGCAGACCCGGCGAGAATACCACCATCGATATTCAGTTCCGATCCAGTGATATAGGCGGCTTCATCGGACCCCAGCAGGACGGCTATGGCCGCCACTTCGCTCGCCTTGCCAAAGCGCTGCAGCGGCGTGTCGCGGACCAGCGCGGCCTGCGACTCCGCCCGCGCCGCCCCTTCGCCCAGCATTGGTTCCCACATCGGGGTCATGATCGCGGCCGGATGGATAGAGTTGCAGCGGATTTGCCAGCCCTGCTGCGCGCAATAGAGCGCGACCGACTTGCTGTGGTTGCGAATCGCGGCCTTGGACGATGCGTAGGCGGCGGCTCCGGGAATGCCGACAAGCCCGGAGCGCGACGAAATATTGATGATTGAACCGTTACCCCTCGCCTTCATCGCCCGGATCGCATAGCGACAACCGAGAAAGGTCCCGTCCAGATTGACCCGGTGCACCGCGCGCCAGTCCTCGAGCGAGGCATGTTCCGGATCATGCGGCCCGATGGCCTTTTCAAAGCCGGTCACCCCTGCATTGTTTACGACAACATCCGCAACCGGATATAAGGCGGCGAGCCGCATCCACTCGGCCTCCTCCTCCACATTCAAAATCAGGGTTTCGCAATCCAGCTCCTCACCGGTCGCGCCCAATGTCTCTTCATCACAATCGGTTAGCAGCACCGTTGCGCCCTCATCGACAAATGCGCTGGCGATCGCCTTGCCGATGCCGCGCGCGGCCCCGGTCACTACGCAGAATTTTCCACTCATCCGATCCGTCATCATTTTACCTCCCGATAAGCCGAGAGCGCCCTCTCACGCCCTTCCCGATGGCCAATGATCTTAGCCGGATAATCAGCCGGTTTGCATCCATATTCTTCCGGGTCATGGATATCGGGATTGTCGATATCGGCCAGTTCCGGAACCCATTGCCGGATATAGGCCCCCGCGTCGAATTTCTCCGACTGGCTGAGCGGCGCCATGATCCGGACGAACATATTGCTGTCGACCCCGGTGCCGGACACCCATTGCCAGTTGACGCTGTTGGAGGCGTAATCGGCATCGACCAGCGTATCCCAGAACCATTTTTCGCCTTCGCGCCAGTCAATCAGCAAATGTTTGACGAGAAAGCTCGCCGCAATCATCCGCACCC